>CAZXCF010000001.1:0-20519 GCA_964638995.1 Candidatus Woesearchaeota archaeon
TTAAAGAAGAGAAAAAAGAAGAAAAGAAATAGTCTAATTTTTAGTAAAATTTTTTCTAATTGATAATTTAATCGTTTCTTTGTTGACAGTAATATTCAGAAATTTTGATTCTATTTTAAGTTAATTGAACATAACCCTGGGAGTGTGGCTTTAGAGTCAAAAAGAGTTTCTAAAGCACCACTCCTGGGGAAAAAGAGGTGATAGTTTTTCTAGTATTCAAAAGTATTTAAATGTTTCGTTTTTGTTACCTCTGAAAAATGACAAGAGTTTCCTAACTTAGAGTAGTAATACCCTGACACTATTATACAATTCTTGCGATCATTTAAAACTAAAAGGGTTATACACTACAAATAAAGTTATAACTACATCAAACTTAAAAACTATAAAATATACATAAAACAATGAAAAAAGCGGGTGCACAACAAGAACAGATTCATGGAATACTTTTTAATCGCGAGATTGGATGGCAAGAAATAATTTACGATTTAATCAACACAGAGCAACTCGATCCTTGGAACATAAATATAACAATCTTAACAGATAGATATATGGTAAAAATAAGAGAATTAGAAGAAGATTTTTTTGTTTCAAGCAAGGTTCTTTTAGCAGCCTCATTATTATTAAGAATTAAATCCGAAATTTTATTAAATAAATATATTAAAAGCATAGATGAAATTTTATTTGGAAAAAAAGAGGAGACTCAAAAAAAAGGTCTAGAAAAAATTGAGCTTGACGAGGAAATTCCAGAACTTATTCCAAAAAGCCCTATGCCAAGAATGAAAAAAGTTACACTTAATGAATTAATGGAGTCTTTAAACAAAGCAATCACTACAGAAAATCGTAGAATAAAAAAAGAAATAATAAAAAAAAATGCTTTAAGGGAATCAAATATTTCTTTGCCAAAAAAAAGAAAAGGCGTAAAACATAAACTTACAGATATTTTTGAAAAAATTAAGATTCATTTTAAAAACAACAAACAAGAAAAAAAGGTACACTATAATAAAATAATCGGAGCAGCTAAAGAAGAACGGGTTTTTTCATTTGGCCCCCTCCTTCATTTAGAACAACAAAAAAAAATTTGGTTAGAACAATTAAAACATTTTGGAGATATACATATTTGGGAAAAAAAGACATACTGGAAACATAATGGAAATCCATATGCAGATCTTTTAGAGAAATCAGAACTCCCAAAAAATATCCAAGAGGCTAAAGGATAATGAAGTTTTCAAAACAAGAAAAAAAAGATCTTTTATTTGCATGGGTTTTACTTTCTATAGCTTTTGCAATACTTCTATCTGGAGTTTCTTTTTCATTTTCTAATTTTATTCTAGCAATAATCATTTCTTTTTTTACTGCAGGACTAGGTTTTTTATTACATGAATTAATGCACAAAAAAATTGCACAAGGATATGGGTTATTTGCAGAATTCAGAGCTTCTTATAGGATGTTATTCTTAGCCATTCTATTTTCTTTTTTTGGTTTTATAATCGCAGCACCAGGGGCAGTGATGATTCGTGGAAGGGTAACAGAAGAAAAAAACGGAAAAATCTCTTTAGCAGGACCTGCAACAAATGTTCTTTTAGCAGTATTCTTTTTGATACCTTTTGTAATTTTTAATCCCTCTCCTGAAACATTTTTCTTTTTGTTTTTTAGTTACGGACTATTAATTAATTCTCTTTTAGCAGCTTTTAATTTAATACCTGTTGGAAATTTTGATGGAAGAAAAGTTCTAAGGTGGAACAAACCAGTATACTTTACAACCTTGGCTATTGCACTTTCTCTTTTTATTGGAAGTTATATTTTATGATTAATCAAAAATCAATTTTTTTCGGAAGATTAAATTCATATTGTAAAACTTTTTTAGGTTCGTTTAAATTGGCTTTAATTATTTTTTTAACCTTTTCTTTGTTTAGATATAAAGCATAGCAAAGTGGACTCGGTTTATAATTTTGTCCTTTGAGTTCAATTTTTATCTCATAATCTTCTTTCTTACCAATACATTCTTTGATTAGATCCTTTAACAAAGAGTATTTTATCTTATTTCTTAAAAAATATTCGTTTTTGGTAGGATTCGTTAAAGCAGAAAGTTTACTTCCATTTAATTTATCAATTTTATATATGCTATTTGATAAAATCGGAGTGGTAATAATGTCATTTTCCTTTAAATATTGAGCTAAACTAGTTGCAACTATTTTTGCTTTTTGTTCGCTATCGTTCATATCTTTAAACTTATTTTCATTTAATATGTCGGTTAAATCTTTCATGGTTATTTTTAATAAAAAACACAATTTATAAATATTTCAGAGTTTATTTAATTCGATGAAATTAGCTCCATTATTTTCAGGAGGGAAAGATTCTGTTTATGCAACATATTTGGCAAAAAAAGCAGGACATGAAATAGCTTGCCTCATATCGATTTTTTCTGAAAATCCAGAATCATATATGTTTCATACTCCGAGCATAGAAAAAACAAAAGCTCAAGCAAATACAATGGAATTGCCTTTAATTATTCAAAAAACAAAAGGCAAAAAGGAAATTGAATTGCAAGATTTGGAGAAGGCAATAAAAAAAGCAAAAGAAAAATATAAGATTGAAGGAATTGTTACAGGTGCAATACAATCCGTTTATCAAGCTTCAAGAATTCAAAAAATATGTGATAAACTTGATTTAGAATGTTTCAATCCTCTTTGGCAAAAAAATGAAGTAGAGTATTTAAAAGAATTATTAAAAAATAATTTTAAAGTAATAATTATCGGGGTTTTTGCTTACCCTTTGAATAAGTCTTGGTTAGGCAGAGAAATTAATAAAAAATTCGTTCAAGAGATGATCGAATTAAATAAAAAATATAAGATTCATGAAGCAGGAGAAGGAGGAGAACTGGAAACGTTTGTTTTGGACTGTCCAATGTTCAAAAAACCCTTAGAAATAAAATCATTCAAAGACATCTCAACAGGAGAACATTCATGGACAAGGGAGATTGACATAAAATGATTTTGTTAATATCAACTTGTAAAAACAAGTTACATGAATTAGAATTTGTAAACCCAATAGAAGATATTCTTAAGAAAAACAATATCAAATATTTTAAAAAACACTATTCAAAAATAAAGCCAGGAGATAAAAACAATTCGGATAAAGTAATTATCTGTGGAACATCCTTAAAAGATATGGAATATTTGGAAGCTTCATGGATAATCGATCTTTTTATAGATAAATCCCTTTTAGGAATTTGCGCAGGAATGCAACTAATTTCAATTAATTTTGAAAATAAAAGACAAGTAAAAAAATTAGACATAAAAAATAACCTGAATCATTTTATTAAAAAGAAACAAGAAATTGGATTTTATAAGGAAAATTTCATTAAGAATTTTTTAGGATTAAAGGGCAATCAAGAAGTTTATCATTTACATAATAATTATACTAAAATTCCAGAAGAATTTGAATCATATACTGATTCTAAAATTCCTCAAGCAATAAAACATAATAAAAAACTAATTTATGGAGTTTTATTTCACCCCGAGATTAGAAACCAACAGTTGATTATAAATTTTTTAAAAGATTCTTAACTTTTCACGAACATATTTACTTAAATCTTTTTTTCCAGTGATTCTTTTCATATTTTTTTTATATTCATGATCTTCAATTATTTTTTGATCAAAATTCAACTCTAAAGCTTCTTGCTCTAACCTTTTTCGAGTCTTTTTAATTGATTTTAATTCTTCTCTATTAACGAAAAAATAATAAATAGAATTCTTTTTTAGTTTTTTTATACTTTTTTCAATTTCATTTAATCTTCGAGGAATATAATTTGGATCTTTTTGATATCTTTCTAGAGTTTTTCCCATAAACTCTTGAATTAAACCTATGTTTTAAAGATTTATATTATAAAATTAATATTCAGAACCGGGTAAATACTGTCCAATACAGTTCAACATAAGCCTTTCACTTGAGTTTTTTCTTCTAAGGTTTTTTATTCTGTTGTAATTCCTTCTATCCAATGTAGCCCTAGCAATATATGATTTTTTCTTTAAGGCAAAATCTCTCGAATCAATGTTTTTTATTCTTTGCGTCAAAATTTCCAATTTTTTTGTCATAGGTTATTTTTAAGAATAATCTCCTTTAAAAACTTTTACCTATTTTTTCTCAAAAGTCTATAATTTTAATTCTTTTTCTCTCCCCGTTTTCATATCTTTGACTTTAAATTTCCTGGATTGAACTTCTTTCTTCCCTACAAAAACCACTTTATTATAATCGTAAGAATTAGCATATTCTAAAGCTTTAGAAGGTTTTCCATAGAAAATACTACAAATATTTTCCTTTCTTATTTTTTTAGTTAAATTAATAGTTTCTTTATCCTGGTCCAATGAAACAACAAGGTATTTATTTTTACTAATATCCGCCTTTGATAAATTTGTAATCCTGTCTAATCCAAAAGAAATACCCGTACACTGAGTATTGTTGAAATTATAAGCGCCTCCTCCAACAATTGTTTCTTTAATCTTCTTTGTTTTAACTTCAAAAACAGTTCCATTATAATACCCCAAACCTCTAGCCAAACTTGGAGAGAATTTAGCTTTAATTCCATAATTTTTCAAAAACTTTTCAAGTTCCTTTATTTCAGAATAGGATTCATATTTTTCAAAAAATTTTTTATCCTTCTTAAAAATTCCAATTATTTTTTCAGCATCATATTTTTTCAAATTTTCTTTTATTTCTTTTTCAGGTAGTTTATCCAATTTATCAATTTCTTTAATAACTTTTTTCTTTTTCTTAACACCTTCTTTTTCAAGAATTTCGTTCAACAATTTTCTATTATTAAAATAAATTACAAATTCAACTCCTAATGTTTTCAAAACTTCTGAACATAATGCCAAAATTTCAGCATCATCTTTTAATGTTGATCCAACAATATCTGCATCTGCTTGAGTGAATTGCCTAAACCTGTTCCCTTTAATCGGTTCATCTCTGAATACGGCTCCGACCTGATATCTCTTATAAGGTAATTTTTTGTTTTGCATTAATCTTTTTAATTGAAAAGTAAATTCGTATCTTAGTGCAAGTTTTCGTTTTCCTTTATCTTTTAATTTATAAATATCTGAAATAACATCATCTTCTAATTGTTCTGAAGATCCTTTAACAAATTCCTCGTTTTCAATTATGGGAGTTTCCGCAGGTTCAAACCCGTATTTTTCAAATATGTTTTTTATAACTCCAAGTACGAATGCACGCTTTTCAGCTTCCTTTCCAGTATAGTCTTTGAACCCTTTAACTGGGTCCGTCTTATTCTTTGTCATTTTTCTAGTTTATCAATAAATTTATCTAATCTTTTTTTAAGAAGTTTTAGGGATTTATTAATCTTCTTTTTATTTGAATTATGAGAATCCGGAATTTTCCAGGCATCTATTTTATTATCCCATCTATAATGCGCAATTGATTTTTTTGGAACATCTTCAGCAACAATAATGATTTTATCAAATTCATTCAAAAGTTTATAGTTTATTCCTCTAGATTTTGGATTAAAAGAGATACCAAATCTTTCTTTAATATGTTTGTTTCTCTTTTTTTCGTCTTTGCTCAAAGGACGATTAACTTCTATAATTCCTGCACTTTCGGCCTTTATTTTTTTATTATTTATTTTTTGATTAAAATAAGTTTCAGCAAATTTGCTTCTAAATAAATTAAATTTACAGATAAATAATATTTGTTTCACCATTTTTATTCTTTGATTTCTTTCCTTGGAGGCAATTAGAAATTACCTCCCAATATGAGCGAAGCGAACAACCCAAGTTTCTTTCATTTGATTTTCCATTTCAGTTTTTGGAAAAGCGAATGAGAGTGAATGTCATGATCTCCTACCATTGTAGTTTCTTTTTTTCTAAAAAAGAAACCCAAGGGCGGAAGGCGGGAATTGAACCCGCTCCTCACGGAATTCGCGAGCTTGTTCGTTATAACAGGGAAATAAATTTCCGCTCACGATCTCGCTCACCACAACCGTACGCGCTAACCGTTACGCTACAACCGCCATACAATTCATAAATAATGCTAATTTTTAAACCTAACTAAGATCAAAAAAGTTATAAAATATTTTTTCTCAATATTAAAATGAAAAAATTAGATCTAATTAAACATCTCAAAGAAAATAAATTTTCTAAAAAAATAATTGATGCTTTTTTTAAAGTTTCAAGGGAAAAATTCATTCCAAAACAATTCAAAGAACATACATATCAAGATATTGCCATCCCAATTGGATATAAACAAACAATTTCTCAGCCCTATACAATAGCATTTATGCTAACTCTTTTAGAAGTAAAAAACAAACAAAAAATTTTAGAGATCGGTTCTGGAAGTGGTTATGTTTTAGCTTTACTTAACGAATTAGATCCTCAGGGCAAGATTTATGGAATAGAAAGAATAAAAAGATTATCAGACAAGTCTAAAAAGACCCTTAAAAATAAAAATATTCAAATAATAAACAAAGACGGATCCAAAGGTCTTCCATACAATGCTCCTTTTGATAGGATTTTAGTTAGTGCAAGTTGTCATAAAATTCCTCAACCCTTAATAAACCAATTAAAAACAAATGGAATTTTAGTTGCCCCTTTAAAAAATTCAATAGTTAAAATAAAAATGAAATTGAGGAATATCCCGGATTTAGATTTGTTCCTCTTATTGAAGGATAGAATTTTAAACTTAATTTTATTAAAATTTCTATGAAAAAAAAATACGAGCTATTGGCACCAGCAGGAGATTTTGCAACTTTAATAGCAGCTACAAAGGCAGGAGCAGATTCGGTTTACTTTGGATTAAAAGAGTTTTCTTTAAGGGCAGGTTCTAAAAATTTCGAATTAAGCGATTTGAAAAAAATAAATGAAATCTGTAATTCAAGAAAGATTAAAAAATATTTAACACTAAATTCAATAATTTACGACTCTGAAATTCAAAAATTAGAAAGAATTTTTAAAAAACTAAAAAAGAAAAAACTTGTTGACGCAATAATTTGTTGGGATATGTCTGTAATTAAATTATGTAGAAAATATAAAATTCCCTTTCATGTTTCGACTCAAGCTTCTGTTTCAAATTCAGAATCCGTAAAATTTTATCAAAAGCTAGGCGCAAAAAAAATCGTCCTTGCAAGAGAATTGAATCTTAAACAAATAAAAAAGATTTCAAAAAACTGCGACATTTCAATAGAAAGTTTTGCTCATGGAGCAATGTGTTTGGCGATTTCAGGAAGATGCTTATTATCCCAACATTTATTCAATAGGTCTGCAAATAGAGGCCAGTGTATTCATCCTTGTAGAAGATCATATGTTGTAAAAGATAAACAAGAAGGTTATGAGCTTCAGGTTACAAATAATAAAATTTTTTCTGCAAAAGATCTTTGCACTTTACCTTTTATTGATAGGCTTAAAAAAGCAGGCGTAACAACATTCAAAATAGAAGGTCGTAATCGTGATCCACGTTATGTAGACACTGTTGTAAGGTGTTACAGAAAAGCACTGAACAAAAACTTAAATGAAAAAGAGATAAAAGAATTACTAAATGAATTAAAGAAAGTTTATAACAAAGGATTTTCCTCCGGATTTTATTTAGGAACTCCCACGTCAGACGATTTTTCAAAAATAGAACACAGTTCAGCAACAGAATCAAAACATTTTGTGGGAAAAGTTATTCATTATTATCCAAAACAAAATGTTGCAGAAATAAAACTAGTCTCTGAATTGAAAGTCGGAGACAGAATAGTAATAATAGGGAAAACAACCGGAATTGAAAAATTTAAAATAGAAAGTATGGAAATAGAAAAAAATAAAATAAAAAAAGCAAAAAAGGGGCAAGAAATTGGAATTAAAATTCCTTCAAGAGTTAGAAAAAATGATGAAGTTTATGTAATAAAGAAAAATAAAGTCTAAAATTTACGGTATGACTGCAGTCATACTGACTTTTTTACTGAATTTTAAATGTTTTTCCAGGAGTACATAAATATTCTTCACTAGATTTATCAAAAAAGTAAGGAACAACTTTAACCTGTGTTGGTTCGAAATCTTCTTCAAGCGAAACTTTTATAGTTTTCTTTTCTAAACTACTTAATTCCTGACTAATACTTTTAGAAGACGATTTATCTTCACTTTCAAAGATTAATTTATATCCTTTAATGGTTTCTCCAGGATCTTTTCTAGAAATAGTTACAGAATAATCTTCTGATCCTTTACTAATTTTTGCATGCAAATCAACAGCTAAACATTTTTGATTAAGTTCAATACTTTCACCTGTTTGACTTATAGTATTTTGAATTATTGTCCAAACAATTCCAACAGCTACAATTGCTAATAGAATTATAATCAATGTTGCTACAATAGCCGACAACCCTTTTTTATTATTCATATTACCTCTAAAACTTTTCCCTTTATAAAGATTATTATTATTTAATCACTATTAAAATCATCTAAAATTCTAAAAAATTCATTCTTATCTAAAGTCTTATCTACTTCAGATAATCCAATATGCTCTGCCATTTTCCAAAAAGCCTCAGGAGAGTATTTCTTTTTTAGTGCTTGAATTGTCGGGAGTTTAGGATCATCCCACCCAGAATACTTCCCTTCTTTAATACCTTTTCTAAATTCACTTGTAGATAAAACCATATCCTTAAAATGATATCTTCCCAAAAAAGCAGTCCAAGGATACTCTTTATCTAAAACTTCAAAAATCATTTTCTGCCTTTCAGCATTATCTCTATGGTCCTTACCCCTAATAATATGCGTCATTCCCATTTCTATATCATCCACACTTACAGCAAGATTCATTAAAGGCCAAACTCTATATTTATTCCCTTGCCTAGGATGTTTAGTTTCATTAATTCTGGCTAAAGGGAAATCTCTTAATGCAGGATTTTTGTGTTCCATCCCTCCAAAATTTTTCGGAGTCTTAAACCTCAAAACAGCCTCCCCTTCGTTATAAACATCAAACATTTTTCCTAATCGAGATAATTGCTCTTTCTGAAATAGATTTCTACAAGGACAATCTTTTTTATTTTTTACATATTCTTTAAACTTTTCAGGAGGACAATTACAAACATATGCTTTAAATTTTCCCACTAGTTTATCCATATAATCATAATAAAGTTTCATCCTATCAGACTGAATAACAACCTCTGCTTCTTTTTTTGTCAACCACATGGCATCATCATAAATCATTTCATAAGCATCAGAATCAATATTCTCCGGGTTTGTATCTTCTATTCTAATATAAAAGGCCCCACCATATCTTTTAACATAATCAAAACTTAAAGCAGCATTCAACCCATGAATAACATGCAAATCACCAGAAGCACTAGGCGCAAATCTCATTACCACCCCTTTTTTTTCTTGTTTTTTTGTTAAAGGCAATTCAGGCAAACCCTCTCGTTGTTCCCTTTCAGAAACCAAATCTTCTAATTCCTTGAATTGTTTTTCTTGCTCTTCTAAACTTAATCCACTAACCTCCGCAACAACCTGTTTAACATCAGGCATAATATCTTTCACTTGAGATTTTTCCAATCCCTCATTAAATAATGCAGAAATAACTGCTCCGGGATTAGCTTTACCTTTATATGCTAAAGCATTCTTTAATGCATAAGCCTTTATTTTATCTCTTGGAATCATACTCTAATTTGGAGAAATAGGTTAATAAAATTATTGTCTTTCAATATTGGGATTTTCTTTCCAAAACTTCGACTCTTTGTTGTAGGTGATAAAGCTGATTTGAAACTTCTTCTAATTTATCTGTCATTTGTTTCAATCTTTGAGCAAGCTTCCTTCTTTTTTCTGTAACACTTTCATCACTGCTCTGCCCGTATGTTGTAACACTTGAATCTTCACTTGAACTTTTATTAGCGCTCCCAAAAAAAGCTCCAAAAGGACTTACAGGTGTATCATTTGAGCTTGAACTTGAAGAACTATAATCTTGAGTTGTTGAATTTGTTGAAATCTCACCTGCTTTTTCAGAGTTGTTTTTTTCAATCATTTCCGCTTTCCTTCGAGAGTAATAATCCGTCAAATCGATTACCTTATCTTTTTTCTTAAAAAATTTCATGCTTTGTAAAAGAAAACTTGTTTTTTAAGCATTTCGAGATACAAACAATTTTAAAAATAGCTGTTTCCTAATTATTTCATGGTAGAAAGTGTAAGCGATATAATTCATAGAATAAGTCCTTATTATAAAAAGAAAGGTGAGTCTGAATCTAAACACGAGTTAGGCTACGATTCATCTACAGAAACTCTTGAACCCGTTTATTTTTTTATTTTAGATCTTATGAATAATTTTGGACTTAAAACAGAAAAACTTGTAGATAGCTTTACATCTGCACCTGGTTCAAGCCATTTTTCAGAATTAAATCAGAGAGCGGGAATTTTGCAACAACAAGCACAAAAAACACTGGGCGATATAAATACTGTTTTAAGAAGTGTTATGAACATAATTTATGATTTAAAAGATTTTAAAATAAGATTAGAACATTATGATCACCTAAAATCAAAAGATCCCTCTACAAAAGATGCTGCAGTTTTAGCACTAAAACAAATTTGGATGGATAAGGTAGATATGCAAAAAGGAAAATCTTCATTAAAGGCAATGGCAATGAGCCAGGCAGGGTTTGTAACTCTTATTGACGCTTTTTTAGCTGCTAAAGATGTTAAAGCAGTAGATAAACTTGATTTAAATGAGCGTGTAAAAAGAATTCTAAGACCAAGAATAATGGAGTTTAATCAGTGGTTGATTGAATCTGAAAGAGAATTAAGAAAAAGATATCAATTAGAAAGGAATTATTTAGCTTCTCAAGTTAATAGTTTAAGATTATACTCAAGATGGGCAAAACCCTATCTAAAAGCAGCAGCAGATTTAGAACAAAAGGAGCAAGGACGTAATCCTGATTTGATTAAAACTTTTAATTCGATTCTTTTGGAATTAACATTGTTAGGAAAACAAAAAATTGATGTAAAATCAAAAGCACTTGAAGGGGATTTACCTCAACAATATTCTAGGGAAAAATTTCTTAAGACTCTTAAAAGAGATTACTATGTTTGTATAGTTTTAGATTTTTATTTTAGAGGAATTCCTCAAAGAGTTTCACAGCAAGGAGGGTTCGCATTTGGAGGAAAAACAACGGTTACATATAAGGCATATGTATTAAATGAAGACGAGTTAAAAAAATTAGATCAAGAATTAAACAAATCAGATATAGGGAATGTTTTGAGTTTAGTAGAAGGGATAACAGAAGATAGTTTAAAAGAATTACAAGAAGATATTGACGATTTTTTAAAAGAAAAAGAACAAGAAGAAAAAGCAGAAAAAAAGCCAAAAGACACTTCTAATCCTTTTTTAGCTTTGTTTGGAAAGTATGAAGGGAAGCCAAAAAAATCTCCTAAAAAAGAGGAAGAAAAAGAGATAGTAATTAAACCAGACAATTTCTTTGAAAAAGAATTATTAAGAAAACTCGGTGCAGATGAAGCAAAATCAACATCTTTCGCAATGTTTGATGTTTACAAAAAAGGTCATGGAATGGCAAGTTATACTTAATTCACTACCACATTGTAACTATTTTTAAATGATTAATTTCGTAAACTTTATAATGGAGTTTTTTTATTATTTTATATGGCATGCATAAATTTTTCAGATGACCAAAAAAATCCTCTAGAAAGGTATGTTTCCGAGTTGAAAAATTTAAATAGAATTTGCAAAAAAGATTGCAAGAATTACGAGGATTTTTATGAGTTACATAAAATAGAAGATTTGTTTGATAAATTTACTCCTCCTTATACTCAAAAAGAACTAAATAAATTGAGCGAACTTTCAAGAGATTTAATAATAGATAATTTGGATTTTCAGCAAGATTTAAAATGGGATAATTTGGATATGCAATACACCAGAAAATTAAATAATCTTTTAGATCAAAATAAATTACAGCCCTATTTGCATGAAGACTATCATTCAAGAATTCCTGTTGATAGAGAAAATTTAATTGACTTGCTTGAAAAAGGAAAAATTATTACAGGGCATTGTTCTAGTTGCGATCAACAAATTCTTATATTCGAAAAAATTAAAGACGATTTTTTCACAAAAAAATGAAACCAAAGATTTATCTTTTTAATGTTCAAGAAGAATTTAATGAATATTCTTTACTAGATAGAATTAAAGAAGTAAATTCAAATTCAAAAATTGAAACTATTTTTTATAATTCTGAATATTATTCTTCTTTGATAAGTAATTTTTGTAGCAATAATGAAATAGAATATAAATCTTGCGATCTAGACGATATAGGGGCTTACTCTTTTAATATTGCGAATCATATTTTTCAAAAATCTAATGGAAAGAAAAATGTTGGGGCTATTTTTGAAAAAAAGAAAAGAGAAAAAATTGAAAATATTTTAAGAAGAAATCAATTTATAGAATTAAATTCAATTGAGAGAATAGAATGAGTTTTCTAAAATATCTTTGTTTAAAATATGAAATTAGAAAAGATGAAAGATTTTTAATTAAAAAAGGGATAGAAAAAGCGAAAAATAATAATTTGGAACTAATATTAGGAAATGAAAAATTAACCCTTGAAAATTCAAAAGGCCAACTTTTACCCAAAGAAATTATTGCATTAGTTGCCGACGATTATCCAGAGGTTACCAAAAGATATTTTGAAAATTTAGAAAGATTGGATTAAGCTGTTTTATATCTTTTTCTGAAACTTGATTCTCCTGAAGCTAAAGCTTTTATTATGCTCCAGTAAGTTCCTGTACGAACTTTATTCCCTTTAGGAATCACAGTGATATATTCTCCTCGTTGATCATAAACAGGAGTTCCTTCTTTAACATTTGGTTCTAAAACATAACCACTTTTTCTCGCAACTTTTTTAATGAATCTTACTTTTGGATCAACTTTCCTATTTTCAAGAACTTGTTGTGCTAATGTTTTTTCTAGTTTTCCTTCTTTATTAGCCAAAAAAACAGCCATGCCCACAATAATAAAAACTAATCCGAAAAAAGTGCTAACTCGAGGACTTTCAAAACCTCCAATTGCAAATCCGGTAATTCCAAGAAGAGTGGCATTGAGAATAATAAACAACCCTAAAATCATTAACAATTCGCCAAGTATTACTCGTTTTTTCATAAAACAATCTAGATTTTTTTATTTATATAATTTTTCTAAAACACTAAATTATTTATTTATCAAATTCTTAAACTTTATATGAAAAAACACGATAAAAAATCTGAAACTAAAAAACCTGAAAAAAATACCAAGGACTCTAAAAAAGAATCCAAAAAAGAACTCAAAAGATCCAAAAAAGAAAATTCTAAAAAGCAAGAAATAAAAGAATCTGAAGAAAAATCAGAAAATAAAAAAACAAGATCAAAATCTAATAAAGAACTTCCAGAAGAAACTTTTTCAAATCATCCTGATTTTAGCTTTCAAATAAATTCCTCTCCGGTTTTAGAAAGTAAAGGAGAATCACAGCAATCGCAATTAGAAAGAGTTGCCTCTACAATAAGAATTCCTTCTCAAGAACCCGAAAAAACAGATGTTAGTTACTTTCCAAAAGAAGAAAAAGAAGAAAAATATAAATCGATTAAACCAGATTACAAATCAATACAGGGTTATTCTAATTTAATAAAAGAAAATACGCCTATCTCTCAAGAAACAACCTCTCTTGATACAAGCACTCCCACAAATATAAGAAAAAATCCTCTTTTAGATAGTGTTGCTAAATCTCCTCAACAGGAATTTTATAAAAGTAAAGATCCAAATTATACTTCCAAAACAAAAGATTTTGATTCAATTCATTCATTTGAAGAAAAAATAGAAAAGAACTACAAAACTCGTTAATTATATAAATAATCCTTACATTATAAAATAAAATGGCAGGTGATTATAATCTTTCAGATATCTATCAAGGAGGGTATTCTTCATTTAAACCTAATTATGGAGATATTTTTACCGGGTATCATGCTCCAGCTTCTTCTGTTGGTGCACCAACAAAACCAGACACAGCAAATCAAATTCAACAGGTAAATGCTCATTTAAGCCAAGGAATGATTCCTATAGAAGTTGGAGCTTTGAGTCCTGAAGTTTTCGATCAAATTCCTAAGCAACACTTTAAAGAAATTCAGCGTATGGCAAAATTAACTGGCGCGAAAATTTCTGCACACTCTCCAATTGTTGAACCTTCAGGAATTGGAGAACAAGGATGGTCAGAATCCCAAAGACAGCTAGCTGAAAACCAATTGAAAGATGTAATAGAAAAAACCTATCAGATGGATACAAAAGGAAATATCCCCGTGACAATTCACTCTACTTCTTTACCTGGAACAGAATATACTATGACTCCAGACGGAAAAAAAGTAGAAAAACTTGTTGTTGTAGATAGAGAAACAGGAAAAATAGGCCCCGGACTCGAAGAAGAAGAGATGTATTTTCCAGGAGGGGAAAAAGTGGGGTTTGAAAAAATGACGCCAGAAGAAAGGCTAGACACTGTTAATAGGTCAGAATGGAGAAATAGGGTAGATCAAATATTATTCCAAAAAGAAAGAGCAGATGAAATTTTAGAAAATAATGCGCCTCAAATGGAAGGTCTTAACAGGTTTATACAGTCACAAAAAGATATTGCAGAAAAAGATCCTGAAAAATTTCAAGAAATAATGAAAACAGCATTAAGTAGTGACCCCAATTTGAGACAAGCATATAATCATTCACAAAATGCACAGGCTTATTTAGAAGATGTTCAAATGCATTTGCAAAATATGTTTAATGATGCATACAAAAGTGCCTTATTTGACAAGAATACACCTGAAGGTAAAGAAAAAATAAAAATGCTTGAGAAAATGAACAAAGATTTTTCAAAAGAATTAAAATCTTCAGGAGGGAACATATCAGCACAATCTCAGGCAATGCAAGATTTTATGCTTGGATTAAAGGAAAGAAATTTAACTCCAAAAAAATATGTCCCTTTAGAACAATATTCAATAAAGAAATCAGCAGAGACACTAGGGAATGTTGCGTTTGATTCTTTTAAAAAATTTGGAGAAAAAGCTCCAATAGTTTCCATTGAAAATATGTTTACAGGAATGGCTTTTTCATCGGGAGAAGATATGGACAAATTAATTACGAAAACAAAGGAAAATTTTGTAAATAAAGCAATTTCAAAAGGAGTTTCAGAATCTGAAGCAAAAAAACAAGCAGACAGAATAATTGGAATGACTCTTGACTTAGGGCATTTAAATATTTCAAAAAAAAGAGGGTTCAAAGATAAAGATCTGTTGAAAGAAGTTGAAGCAATAAAAAAACACGTTAAACACGTTCACTTAGCAGATAATTTTGGTTATTCAGATTCTCATTTACCTCCTGGAATGGGGAATGTTCCAAATAAAGAAATTTTAGAAAAATTAGAAAAAGCGGGATTTAAAGGAAGAAAAATTGTTGAAGCAGGAGGTTTTGCACAGCATTTCGGAACATCTCCTTTTCCATCTTCATTGGAAGGGATGGGTTCACCCATGTATTCAGAAGGAGCCGGACCTTACTGGAACCAAGCAACAGGATTACAACAAGGTTATTTTTCAGGATATGGGAATATGCTTCCAGATATTCATTATGAAACAATGGGAGCCGGATTTTCACAATTACCTGCAGAACTTGGAGGTCAAAGAGGAGGCGGAGCAGGATCCAGAATGTCTGGAAGAGGAATGGAATAATTTTATAAACTAAAATATATATTATAATATATACAATGGCGGCAAAAAAGAAGGTGAAAAAAAACTCAAAAACTAAAAAGAAGAAAACTGTTAAAAGTAATTCTACAAAAAATACCGCTAAAAAGAAAAACACTGTCTCTAAAAAAAATATTCCAACTTTACAATTCAAAAATGAAAGAGACATTGCAATGGATTTTGCAACAAAGCTCTATAAAAAATTTGACAAAATAATCAAATCAGTAATTCTTTTTGGTTCAACAACTAAAAAAACACAAGTTGCAGGTTCTGATATAGATATAATTATTGTAATAGATGATGCTTCAATAAAATGGGACCAGGAACTAATTGCATGGTATCGACAAGAACTAGAAACTCTTTTAAAATCAAATCCTTACCAAAAAAATCTTCATATTAACACTGTAAAATTAAGCACATGGTGGGAAGATCTAAAAAGAGGAGACCCAATTATTTTGAATGTTTTAAGAAATGGAGAGTCCTTAATTGATATGGCAGGATTTTTTGATCCTCTAAAATACCTCTTAATTCAAGGAAAAATAAAATCAAGTCCAGAAGCAATTTATAGCACATTACAAAGAGCTCCATTACATTTAGCTAGAAGTAAATCAGCAGAACTAAATACTATTGAAGGTGTTTATTGGTGCATGGTTGATGCAGCGCATTCAGCACTAATAGCAGCAGAGGTTTCTCCACCTTCACCAGAACATATTCCAGAAGAATTAAATCTGAACTTTGTTCAAGCAAATAAACTAAAATCAAAATATGTTCAGTGGTATAAAGAAACTTTAGACCTACATAAAAAAATATCCCACGGAGAAATAAGAGATCTTAAAGGTGCAAAAATAGATCAATTCCAAGAACGTGCAGAAGAATTTTTATCTGTAATGGCTAAATTAGTTAATGATATGGTTAGTTAAGCTGAAAGTCATATAATCCTTTTTCAAAACTTTCAATATTTTCTAAACTAACTCTTTCAACTTTTTTCTTTGTTTTATATCTTTTTTCTTCATTAGTCATTTCAATGTCCTCTCCAACTAAATAAGTTCTAAGATTTTCATATCTATGATCTTCACTATGAATTGTAGAAACATATTTTTTATCTCCATCAATCTCTATCCCAGAAATAATTTCAACAAGACCTTTTTCATTTTGAATTCTTTCACCTGTTTCTAATCTGCTAGGCCAAAGCATTTCTCCATACCTTTTTCCATCTTTTTTGTAGACCATTTTACTCCTTTTTACTTCCTGATACAATTCCCTCTAAACCTTTAGAGTATTGTTTTGATCTTTCATTTAAAGAGTAGGCTACGGTATTGTCTGTTAATTGAGTCATATAAATGCCCATTATTTGTTCAGCTTCTTTTTTATCCAATTCTTTTACATATTTATTTTTATACTTTTCAGAAACTTTTTCTTTTGATCCAGACATTTCTAAAACATCTTGAACCTTAAGATTAGCTAATGAGTTTTGCATTATTCCTGCACACTGTTCCATAATCTTGTATTCAGAAACATTTCCAGAATATCTTTTTCCTCCTTCTTGTCTTGAGGCCATTATGGCGTTTTGAATAACATTAACTTCTTTTCCCGTTTCAGGATCTTTAGTATATGCTCCAGAATCAAATGCAGGCATATATGTAAATTGTTCTACAGCTGAATTTCCCGCTTCACCATACTGTCCACTAGAATCAACTAAATGAGTAGTAGCCATTCCCATTAACCCTTTTGAGCTAAGGTTGTATTTAGCTAGTTCTCTTAAGTTTTCATTCATTTCAGCTTTTTCTTTTTCATTCATTTTTTCTGTCATTTTTTGTTTGTGAGCCTTAAAATCTATTTATTACTAATTCTTAGATATCGAACTTTATAAATCTTTCGGTTTTGTTGTTATTTAGAAATAGTAACAAAACTTACTTGTCCTTAAACTCGTATTCTGTTCTAGTTTTACAAGGTAATTTTGATTTTATCTGTTTGAATAATTTTCTAACTAATCTAACTGCTTTTTCATTTGCAACAGCGACAATAAAAATAGTGCTTTCGGGCTTTATAATTGCAGCCTTTCCCGTACTTTTTCCATACGACAATTGCATACCTGTCTGCATACGATCAGCACCTGCACCCGTAAGCATTTTATTCTCTCTTTGAACATGGTGAGGGTAAGGAACAACTTTAAAATAATATTGCTTATTTGCCTCTTTGTCCAATTTTCTATTAACATACTGTCTACAAGCTTCCATTGCATTATGCCTTAATTGAACTTTCTCAGTTGAAACTAATTTTAAAACATGAGGATATTTTGATAAGTCTTTTTCTGAAGCCCCCATATTAAATTTAACAATTTTTTGAGGAGGATTAGTTTTAATAAATGATTTTGATCTTTTCTTACTCTTACGGGTAAAAGGAACCACTTTCTTTTTTGAATAAGCGTTCGCTTTTCTTAATGTAGCCATTTTATTCTATTTTTACCTCCGTTGTTACAGCTTGTCCTGGAAGACCTTTTTCAAATATTGCTCTCACTAAGCCTTTGTTTCCATGAGCGCTCGAAATTTTACCCTTTATTATTTTTTTTGCAGGAGACTCCCAAATAACATTTTTTCCCTTTAATTTATCTGCTTCTTCTTTATTTGAAATTTTTTCAACTTCAATTAAAAAATGTCTTTCGTGGATAGTATGTCTTCCCCTTCTAAATTGTATAATTTTTCCGGTTGCCATATTATTTAGTTATTAAATTCATTTATAAAACTTACTCTAACAAAAGTTAATACTCTAAAACAAAAATTTCTCTTCCCACTATTTTTCCTTCTCTAAATTCAGGGACAGGAAATCCATCTTTCAATTTTAAGCCAGTCTTTTGAAGGATTTTTTCAAAATTACATCCCACCCTTTCTTTTCCAATTCGGATGTAGGGTGCACTAAAAACAAATTTCCTTGAAACATGATTTTTCATATTTTTTAAAACACTAATTATTAAATCCTCAAATTTTTCTAACTGCTCTTCAGCTTTTTCTCTTGTAGGTATTTTTTTATGTATTTCCCCTAAATCAGGCTCACTTACCATCACTTCAACTTTAGGAACATTAACTCTTCGAGAATCAAAATTAATAATTTTATAATTTTTAGGGTTAAAGTTAAACCATTTCAAATTTATTTTTGCATTTTCAGTTGCTTTTTTATCTCTGTCTACTCCAACAACATCTAAATCTTGCAATAAAGCCTCTTGCAAAATAATTCCGACACCGCAAAAACAATCAACTAATTTTTCATTTTTATTTATTTCAGATAAATTAATCATAATTTTTGCTAATCTAGGTGAAACAGATAATTCGGGCCTTCTAACTGGTTTTTCCATATCTCTTTTTTCAATTTCTTTATAATCGGGTTTTTGGATTATTCTTCCAAAATAATTTTCAAAAACAAAATATTCTTCATGAACTTTACTCTCTAAAAATTCAGTTTCAGAATCATTTTGCATTTTAATTCTACCCGAAAATTGTTTTTGGCTCGCTTTCAATTTTTCTAATCGAAATCTTTGTTTTAAATAATCACAAACTTCTTCATACCTTGAAGAAAAGTCCCATAAAGCATAACTAAAATTATTTTTTTCCCCTCTGTAAACCATTTCTTGATCTAAATCTTCAATTCTGCAAGAAACTTCTCCAATAGCAATTACCCCTCCTAATCTTTCAATAGTCTTCGCTTTAATTTTTTCATCTAAATCAATAAAAACTGAATTTTCTTTTTCTTTAAAGTCTTTAACCTTATATTCTTCCCTTTCTAAAAAACTAGAAATTTCAGCTAAAGACAATTCAATATTTCTTCCTAAAATAAATAAGTATTTCATACATTATCAAAGAAAAGCCAATTTATTAAATTAATCATCAGACTCTTCACATAATCCATTCAAAAAAGAAGAGTTTTTGTCTTTTTCATTAATGACTTCTATTTTTCTATTTTTAGTATCTACTTCAATAAAATAGCAATCAGAAGGTTTACTTGCAGAAACATGATCTCGATAATGTTTTATTCCCAATCTTTCTATTTCTTTATTTAGGGTGTTTGCAATCCAAGATCTCTGCTTATGGTATTTTTCATAATCTTCTCCAAAAGCTTTTAACATTTCTCTTGAAAAGGGCACATTTCCTACCGCTGCAACTTCCAAAGGATTTGCCGAATATTTTTTAGAATCATTAGTCGCTTTTTGAATTGTGCTAATACATTCAGGAACATTCCCATAGACTAAATATCCTTTTTTATTCATTTTATTTATTATTCCAACCGCAATTTGATCAGTAACATTACAAGCATAAACTTTTTTGTTTGTTCCAAATCTAGAATATTCTTCTCCAATCTTAATTTCTAAATCTTCTCGTTCTTTCTTATTTGTCATTACAAGAATAATTTTAATTTATTTTTAAAGATTGTTATATAAAAACACCTATTTATATTGAATTCAATCATGCCTCTTTCACATTTGTTCGATAAAAACTTCTTATATTTAGCGGACAAACTAAAAATCTCACAGAGATCTTTTTTGAAATTCAATCATGCCTCTTCCACATTTGTTTTTCAGAAATTTTCAATTTTTTCATTGTTTTGACAAAAACTTCCATTTGTTTGGCAAAGCAACTAAAAGCTTGCTTTTTGCCTTTGTGAAAATTTTAGTGTTTTCATTGTTTTGACAAAAACTTCCATTTGTTTGGCAAAGCAACTAAAACATCTTTGATTTTTTGCTTCTAGTGAAAAAATTCAATCATGCCTCTTCCACATTTGTTTTTCAGAAATTTTCAATTTTTTCAT
>CAZXCF010000001.1:20619-30452 GCA_964638995.1 Candidatus Woesearchaeota archaeon
TAACTCCATAACTACAGAATCAAGATAGATTAAAACACTTTGTTCAAATAAGCTTCTCATTGGTTGTTTAGATTTTACTTTTTTAATGGGAATAACTAAATCAGCTTCTTTTGCAATATGACTTTCTTTTGCAGAGGTTATACAAACTATTTTTCCCTTTTTTATTTTTTTAATTATTTCAAAAACATCTTTTGTTTCTCCACTTCCAGAAATTACAATTGTCAAATCTTTATTAGAAGTTCTTCCAGGTTTTTTACCTAGCCTTCCAAGATTCAACCCTAAATGTTTCAATCTCATTGCAAACATTTTTGCAACATGCCAACTCCTTCCATGACCAATCAGGTTAACCTCTCTAGCTTTAGAAATTTCATCAACTAATTTTTTCGTTTTAGTTTTATTGATACTTTCAAGTGATTTTTTTATTTCATTTAAGATTTTCATTTTATTCGCTCTCTTAATTCTTTACAAACTTTAATCGGATTTTTAGCTTTTGTAATAGCCCCCCCAACAATAACAATGTCTGCATCTTTAACTTTACTTATTGTTTTAGGTGTAATTCCTCCTGCAACAGAAACCTTGCAATCAACAATTTTTTTTACTTTTTTAAAATTAGAAAACGGATCTTTTTTGTCTTGCACATCAATTGCAGTATGAACGCAAATATAGTTTGGTTTTAATTTATTCACTTGTTTTGCTCTTTTTACAACATTTTTAGAAGAAATCAAATCAACTAAACATTCTTTTTTGTATTTTTTAGCAGCTTTAATTGAACCCTTGATTGTTTCATCATCAGCGCAACCACAAACAGTTGTAATATCTGCTTCCGCTTTAAAGGCTAATTCAGCCTCATGGAATCCAGTATCCATTGTTTTTAAATCGGCAACAAGAGGTTTTCTAAATTTTTTAAATTCTTTAACAGCCTTCAAACCTTCTTGTTTAATTAAAGGAGTCCCCAATTCAATTATGTCAATAAACTTAGAAACTTTTTTACAAATACTTAAAGCTTTTTTCTTGTCAACATCCAAAGCTAGTTGAAGTTTCATAATTTCCTCACAATTGCATCAACACAATTTAATTTAGAAGCTTTTGAAGGAATGGTATTTGAAACAATTGTCTTTCCATATTTTTTTAATTTTTTCAAAGCATTTTCTGAAAACAAACCATGGGCAGCAACAAAATAAATTTTGTCGGCTTTGATTAATTTAGATGCTTCAACTAAAGTTCCTCCAGTAGAAATTATATCATCTATAATTACAATTTTTTTGGCCTTTGATTTTTTACCTTGGGTTTTAACTTTTCTTGAACTATACCTCGTTTTACTTAAAATTTTATATTCTAAACCTAATTTTTTTGCAACAGGTCCAACCCATTGCTCACTCTCTTTATCTGGCCCAATCAATAAACAATCTCCTATTTTTTTCTTAATATATTCAGAAACCTCTTCAGCTAAACTAACTCTAACAGCATTCTTAAAAAAATTATCAAAACTCTTGAATCTATGTAAATGAGGTTCTACAACATAAACTTTCTTGAAAATTTTACACATTCTAGATAAAATCTTTGCAGAAATAACCTCGCCTTTTCTAAATCGGGCATCCTCTCTCAAATAAGCTAAATAAGGAGCAATTAAATAAACTTTTTTAGCTCCAAGTTCTAAAGCAGTTTCAGCAGCAAACAAAACTTCAACTAACTTATCATTAATATCATTTTTCTCTTTGTAAAAACTCTGAACGAAATAAACTTTTTTTCCTTTAACACTTTCAGTTATCCTAATTCTTAATTCACTATCTGGAAATCTTTCTGTCTCTAATTCCGAATATTTTCCTTTAGCCTTTTTAGCAATTTCTTTAGTTAAATGGTTTCCTCCAGAACAACTTACAAATAATTTACCTCTTTTTTTCATCTTAATAATACAAAATTAGATTATTTAAGTCTTTTTCAAATTACTTATTTAAACATTAGTTTAATTTTAGTTTATTATTCTTAATTAAATAATCTGTATCCTTTCTAATTTTTAAAATATCTTTTATTTTTAATTTGTCTAATTCTTTTTGACTCTTTTGCTGAATTTCATAACGGAATATTTGATAGTTTTCCCAACACTGGATCGGATCTGAACAATAAACTTTCACCGATTCCCTTTTATTCCGAATTAAATAGTAGTCTTTTCTTTGAGTAAATTCAATCCAATCACTCGAATTAAAAATCCTTAAAGCAGGACAATTTTCAAATTCTTCAGGACATTCAAACTTATTTTCAAGAGACATAAATAAACTAAGATAATCTCACTTAAAAGAATTTTTATTTAATTTCGGATATTTTTTTTAATCTTCGGGAATGTCTTCCACCTTCAAATTTTGTTTTAAGAAAATCATTTACAGCTCTCTTAGCTTCTTTTTCTGAAACAAACCTTTCTCCAAAACAAAGAATATTTGTATTATCGTGTAACCTTCCCATCTTAACTATTTTTGTAGAGCCTCCATGATATAACCCTGCCCGAATTCCTTTAATTTTATTGGCAGTGATGCATTCGCCTTGGCCAGAACCAGCAATAATTATCCCCCTTCCTTTAGCCTTTGCAACTTTTTTTGCCATAGGAATTACAAAATCAGGATAATCATCTTTAGAATTATATTCGTGAGGTCCAGAATCATCTACAATAAATCCTTTTCTCAATAAAAATTTTTTTATTTTTTCTTTTAGTTTAAATCCAGCGTGATCACCAGACATATAAATTTTCTTACTCATTTCTTTTTAGCTTTTTTAGTTAACACGTCTCTAAGAAGCTCTGCATGTTTTTTTGTGTCTTTTTTAATTCTCTCAAAAATTTTGACACATTCAGAATGCTTCATCTTTTTAGCTTCTTTTATATAATCGTCCAATCTCCATAAAAGATCAAGTTTTTGTGCTAACTGCTTCGTACAATTATATGTACAATCATCACAAATTTTTGTTTTTGCCATTTTCACACTCTTTTTAATTAACCGTTAAAGAAAACTAATCTTTAAAAGAATTATTGTTATTCAACAATTGGATTGATGTTGTTATTTTTACAATAATCGACGATATTTTCTTTAAAATAAGGATAATGAGATTTTTGTATTTTTCCAATGATATAATAAGCAATTGCCATTACCATGCCATAATCTGCTTTTTTCGGAAGAGAAACGAACCTTTTTCTTTTTCCAAATTTGGTTTTATTTCCAAATTCAATGAAAATTTCATCCGAAGGAACAATTGTTGTAGCATGTTTGATGTATTCAGATGTTTCAATATCTCTTGCAACCTGTCTTCCAAAAAGTTCAATAAATTTAATTTCTAACATTCTTTTAATTTCAGAAAATTCAGGAGGAACAATTAAATAATATCCCTTTGATTTTAAGTTTACGATCTTTATTTTTTTTAAATAATTATAAATTTTCTTTGGATCTTCTTTTGTGGAAGCTAAAATCATCCCCAAATATGTAGATGTATTATAAGTATAGGGCTCTCTTTGTTTTGGAAAAATATAAACCCTATCTGTATATTTTTCAGCAGATGAATTCTCGGTGTTTGTAAAAAGTACGATTTCTTTTTTCTTTTTCTTAACGGCTTTTGCAATAATTGGGGCATGTTTCTCCCCCGAAGCAGAAATCAAAACAACGCCATCAATATCTTTTATTTTTTTTAATTTGTCTTTAAAATTTGATTCAGAAGCAAATACTGCATTCTTGTTTCTAAAAATTATTCTTCCAGTAACTTCGGCATTTCCAGAACCTACTACCAATGGTTTTTTAAAATTAATTTTAAACCTTGGCAATTTATTTTTCATAAACAATTCCAAAGCCCCCAAGATACATACATCCAAGTCAGGAACATTATTCAAATTAAAAGTTTCCATTAATTTTAAATTTTCCATTTCCTCTTTTATATAAACACTAAGAATTCTTTACTTAAATAAGTTTTCTAATTTGATTTTCTATAAAGCCTCAAACTTTCATCTACCCATTTTTCATAATTTTTCATCGAGTCTTCATTCAAATTAGTATATTCAATTGTTGCATCAAGCCCTTTATCAATAATTCCCTTTCCTCGATTACCAATAACTAGTTTTTCGTATTCCATTATAAAATTTTTCCAGATTTCAAAAGTATAATTCCCTTTAACTGTTGCAGCAATTCTCGTTTCATTTCCATTATTCTTTTGTAGAGCCTGATTTTTGTCGTTTTTAATATATCTAGCAAGCTGCTCCAATTTTCTAGTAAGAGTGTTAGCAGAATCTTGACAATCACAATAATTAGAGTATTTTTCAAGAAGATATCCTGCTTTACACATGGCTATTTTTTTCCAGATTTCATAATTCTCATTTATTTCTTTTCTCTTTTTTTGAGAATATTTATATAATGAAATAGGATTTTTTTGTTTTTTTGTTTCAGTATATCTATCTTCCTTGTTTTGAGATTTCAAACCATCTCCTTTATAGTCATAAATTTTTTTTGAATTTTCGAATAATGTCAAATTTTCATAACTCCGAATATTTAAACTTGATTTATCTTGAGCAAACAAATATTCATTCCCATATGAATTACAAATAAAATGTTTTGTTCCAAGTTGAGTTTCTTCTACACATGAACTTGACATAAAATTTTGAAAATCATTATGGACTTCCTTATCGATTTTTATACTATCTTGAGGAATTTGAATTTCTTTTTTTTCGGGGATATAATTTTTTGTAGAAACATAGGCAGTTGTTCCTATACTGATAGCAGTTAAAATTTTCAATAAATTTATTTTTTTCATAATCATTATACTTTTTAACTACTTATAAGATTTATCATTTTAAAATGACAATCTTTATAAAAAAGATTCTTTTTAATTTAAGAAAATGGAAAAGGAAAATTTGGAAAAAAAGTTACGGAAACTATTGGAACCCCATGAAAGTGATGGATTCCCGTTAACAAAAAATTCTATTAAAATAATTACTCAAAAAAATATAATAAAAATATTCGAACATCTGCTAAGTACAAAAAAAGTAAGCGGCGAACGTCCAATTTATCCGAAAAAACCTCAAAAAGGGACGTTTTTTTATAAAAAAGAGATGGAAAATTATATTGGAATGAAATTTGAACGAGACTATTCCCCTTCAATTTATGAATCAATAGCTAATTATTTAGAAAATAAATTAAAAGAATAACTTAGTCGAATGGTTTTTCAGAAATAATTTTGTTATTAATATATCTTATATATTTTTTAGAACTATTATTCTCTACATCTACTGCAAAAAAGGCATAAGTTCCATTTGGGAGATTAAGATGAGAATAACTAAATATTCCCCTATCATCAACTTTTCTTAATGGAAGTTGTTTTCCTTCATCATTTACTACAAAAGCTTCCATGCCTCTAGGTTCATCATCTTTGTAAACAATATTTTTCTTTCCAACTTTTACTAACTTGGGCCTTTTTGCTTCAAATATTTTTTCAAAAATATTCTTATGTTCTCTAACATCATAAGCAGGATTTTCAGTTTTTTCTGAAACAGAAGAAGAATTTTTTTTGTTTTTTAAGGAATTATACTTCTTTTTTATTTGACTATATGCTTCCTGTAAATTTTTATTTTTTTGTACAAGGGCCTCATTATTCTGGTTTTCTTTTAAGTTGTTGATTTCAGCCATATTCTTAGAAATTACATTATCTAAAGAATCAACTTCTGCAATTAAATTACCCTTTTGAATATTATCTAATGTTTTGTATTTTTTAACTTCTTTTTTTAGTTTTTTTGTCTTTCCTAATAAACCATAGTATTTATTTTTCAATTCTTTTTTTTCAGAACTTGCTTTATGGTATAAATTAGATGCGGTTTCAAGTGTATCAGAATAAAAGTTAACAGTATCATCTAATGTTTTTTCTTTATTCTTTTTTAATTCAGAAAATTGAACAGAGTCTTTTTTAGTTTGAAGAATTAAGCTATCAATTTTAGTTTTTTTAGTATCAATAATTTTTGTTTTATTTTCACTAGTCGTATACCATCCAATTCCAAGTCCTAAAAAAGCCAGTGCTAAGAGAGTGTTTTTTCTATTTTTCATATATAAATATATCAAGAATAATTTTTAAGTATTTATATGATTAAATAATTACATTACAATTTCAAAGTCGCCTATTTCTTTTTTCAGCAGCTCAAAAACTTTTGGATTAATATTAACTTCTTTTTTCTTTTTTTGTTTTTGAAGTGCTTTTTCAAAATCTTCCATATCAGTATCTTCAATTTTGTTTGTTATTTTTTTTATTTTATTGTCTTTGAATAAATAACTTGCATCTTCAGTATTTAATATCTCTACTATTCTTTCCCCTGATTTATCCTTTATTTTTAATAACATCTTCCCTTTTTCTAAATTAACCAAATCTTTTCTTTGTATATACTCAATAATTGCATCCATTAAAATACTCGCATTTTTTCTGGATTCATCAACATGATGCGCATTTAATTTTCCTTTTTTAAATTCAGTTCTAGCTTTAATAATATCTTTTAAAATTCTTGAATGTTGCGAAGTAAATTTACCTACTTTAACAAAGTCTTTTTCAAAAGTTTCAACAATTGCTTTTTGAGATTTCTTTCCTGTAAGTTGTTTTAATAATTCAACAACATCTGAATAAATTTGTTCAACTGTTTTTTCACTAGTTCTTTTTTCAATTTCCTTTCTAAGTTCTTTTAATCTAGTAATAAATTCTTCAGCTTGTTTTAGAAGCTTATCAATTTCTGTTCCACTTAATTCTTTAATTTTTCTATGTTCATAATCTCTCCAAAGCCCTACTATTTTTTCTAGAAAATCAACATGTTTTTTTTCAATCATCCTATTTTTCAAGAATTCTTTTTTGAATTCTTTTACCAATTCTTTTTTAGCTGTTGGAGGTGGAGAACCTGCAAGCATTACTAGTGCTTGAGCCGGGGTTGTAACTCCCCAAAAAATATTTACAAAAATTTCAGATAACAAAATTCTTTTACTCCTAGGAACAACTTCATTACCCATTGACATAAATTGATCGATCGCTTCTGGACTTGGTTTTAATCGTCCCATTTTTAATAAAGTTTTCCAAGGCATAAATGTTCCCCTATCATACAAAGGAACACCGTCTCTAATAAACGTAAAGAAAACAGGGTGAGCATCTTTTACACCTTCCCAAAAATCCGTCAAAAGATAAATCTGAGGCTCTAATTTATTTTCAACACCCGCCATTGCAGAAGCTTCTTGAACATATTGATAAATAATTCCTCTTAATCTTTCCTTTAATTCTAATCTTGGCATCCTTTTTACATCTGTATCATTAATCACTACAAAAACATCTACATCAGATTCTTTTACAACATCACCTCTAACCAAACTTCCTCCAATAACATAACTAACAACATATTTTTCAAATTTTTGTAAGACTAATGATTTATGAATTTCTGCGACCCTTAAAGCTCCCAAAATCCCTTTATCATAAAGAGGATATGACATTGCAATTGCTCCACTTAATTCAAATCTTTGATCCATGCAAATTTCCCAAATTTCACCAGGCGTTCTAAAGTGAAGCCAAATATCTGATTTATCTTTAGGATTTTTTTTGGAGTTGTTTTTTTCAATTTCTTTTATTACTTCTTGTTTAATCTTTGGAATTTCTTTTATTTTTTCATCAGGAACAATTATCTGAACATGCAAATGTTTTTCTGTTTCTTTTGGAATATCCTCCTCTTCAATAAAAAACTTTATAGATTGCGGGGGTAAAATACTTACAGCCTTAACATAAATAAATTTTTTCACGATAAAATTCTTTAACTTCTCAACCTCTTTTTTTGTTTTTTCCATTTCCTCTTTTGCAGATTTAGCTTCTTTTTGAGTCTCTTCAGGAATTTTAGAATAATTTTTGTTTAAATCCATGCCCGGAATGTTATCATCTGCCATAGTGAAAATTAGTATTGTTTACTTATAAATCTTGCTCTCTAAAGATCCCATTAATTTTTCTTTGCCCCTAAAAATATTTGCTTTTATAGTTCCCATAGAAAGGCCTAATTTTTTTGATATTTCCTTATATGAAAGGTCTTCAAATAAATAAGAGGCCATAATCTTCTTTTGCTTTTCAGGAAGTTTCATTACTGACAAGGTTATAATTTGAGTTATATCTTTTGTAATGAGTTTTTGTTCTGGATTTGGAAGGAAACTTTTAAGCTTATAATTTTTAATTTCTTCTTTGAAGCCTTCTCTATCCTTTTTTCTTATATGATCGATTAAATGATTTTTTGCAATCGTATAAAGCCAAGTATTTACCTGGTTTCGATCATATTTATAGGTATTAACTTTTTCAAAAAATTTAATCATAGTTTCTTGTGTAAAATCTTCTCGTAATTCTTTATTATGTACCCTTTTATATAAGAAAAATGCTTTTAACTTTGAAAAATATTTTTTATAAAAAGCATTCTTTGCTTCTGAATTATTTTCCTTTATCAATTCAATTAACATGTTATCTGATAATTTTTGCATAATTTAAAAATAGCTTAAAGCGTATTTAATTGTTTTGCTTCCCGCATATTTTTTTAACTACTTCCGAGTTACATAAAAACACAAAATATATAAATGCTCTTTTTTTAGAAAATGTATGGAATATAAGAAAAAACAAGAACAAATTGAAGAAAAAACATACGATATAATTCATAATTTGGCGGATGAATTTAATTTAAAAACAGACCCTCTTCCAGAAGTTTATTGGGTTGGAAGAAAATTGAATTTTGAAGATTTAGGTTTAGATGAAACAGAGAGAGATGAATTTGATTCTATTAAGAGGATAAAGGGGGGCGCATATTTTTATAGGCCCAATATTATTTTAACCTGCTCTAAAAAAAGAGGGGTTTTAGGAGAAGAGGCAGGCCATTATCTACATTTTAAAAATTCGAGAATAAATTTAGAAAAATCACAATTAGAAAATAAAATAGATTACCAATCTAAAATCATAATTGCAGAAGCCCTTGGTTTTTTTTGTGCAAAGTTAGTATGCTATAAAAGAGAAGATTTCACAAAACCCTATAGTTCGTTTAAGGATTTTGTTATAAAAAATCTTAATAAAAAGGGAATAGATACCAATTTTCTTGATAAAAAAACACTTGAAGATAAAATTTTTGAAAATTCTGAATTAATTGGAGATGAATTCTTTATATACAAAAGAGGATATAATTTAGGAGACGAGTTATTTAATCATTATCTTTCAGGAAATCTTTCTAAAAGACAGGTAAAAAATCTTTTTAAAAATTCCTTTGATGAAGATTTTTCTGCAACAAAAAAATTATTAAGATTGATAAAAAAATATACGTAATTTTCAAATATTTTAGTAACACAAAAGCTTAAAAATAAAAATTATATATTAATATAAAGGTCACATGGTCTATGCGAGCAAATTTTATTTGTGAGAATACGCACCATGAAATTCAGACAAGGTCCCATGGTCTAGGGGTTATGACGACTCGTTTACACCGAGTAGATCGCAGGTTCGATTCCTGCTGGGACCATTTATTTTCAAAATGGTATTTATTGATATTCATTCTCATGTGGAAATGTGCAACAACATTTCTAAAATTGTAGAAAATATGAAAAATTCTAATGTTATTGCAATAACTCAAGGAACAGACATAGAATCAAACAGGACTGCACTAAAGCTTTCTAAAAAATATTCCACAATCAAAGTAGCACTAGGAATTTATCCGGTAGATGCGGAAAAAATGAGCGATTTTGAAATAGAAAATGAAATAAAATTCATAAAACAAAATAAAGGCAAAATAAAAGCTATTGGAGAGGTTGGTTTGGATCTTAAACATGGAAAAAATATTG
>CAZXCF010000002.1:0-28150 GCA_964638995.1 Candidatus Woesearchaeota archaeon
CTTTTTAAGTTTTTTTTATTTATAAATTTATTCGAAAATATTCATATCTCTATTTTCTTCAGATTTTTCAGAGTTTTTATTTTCATTTGAATTATCCTCTTTTTTTTCATTTTCATAATCTGCAGAATGCATATATTCATTTTTCTCTTTCTCTGTTTCATCAATTGCTTTTTCTCCACCTAAATATTCTTCATTTGAATTTTCATCTTGATTATTTTCTTCAGATTTTTCAGAACCGTTTATTTTAGGCATGTCTCGTTCTTGATTATTATTTTTTTCATTTGGTTGGTATTGTCTAGGTAGTTCCCCTCTTTCACTTAATTTTTTTTCTTCAATTTCTTTAATGTGTTCTGAAATTTCTTTTGCAACATCTGCATTAACACTAATGCTATCAATTCCTTTTTCAACTAGGAATTTGACCATCTCTTTTTTTGAACCCGCTTGTCCGCAGATGCTTGTTTCGACTTTGTTTCTTTTACATACTCTTATTACATATTCTAATTGTTTCAGAATTGCAGGGTGTGTTTCATTGTATAGATGTTGAACCTTTTCGTTTCCCCTATCTAAAGCTAACATATATTGCGTTAAATCATTTGTTCCAAATGAAATAAATTTTATTCCTTCGTTACATAAATCTTTTATTATTTGGATCGATGCAGGAGTTTCAATCATTACACCAGGTTTGCAATCATTGAATTCTATTTCTTTAAGTGTTTTTTTTACAAATTGTAATTCTTCTACTGAAATTAGTTGAGGAAGCAATAAACCTATTTTTGTGTTTTCTTCTGAAGAAACTCTTTTTAACGCATTTAATTCTGCTTTGAGTAGTTTTGGATTTTTTATGTGAAATCTTATTCCGTGCATTCCTAACATCGGGTTTGCTTCGTCTGCTTCTGGGGCGCCTTCTAAATTTTGATATTCATCTGATCTAATATCTGAAGTTCTAACCCAAATTTCTTTGAAATGTTTTCCAATTTCTTTTACCCCATTGTAAATTATTTTCTCGTACTCCGAAGTATCGTTTTTTTCTAAAAAATAGTTAGGGTGTTTTCCAGATTCAGCAATTATTCCTTCTAATCGAGTTAATCCTACCTTTTCTAATTCTGTTTTTGCTGCTCTCGGAGCGAAAGTAGGTAAATCAACAATAACTTTTAATTGTGTTTTTGTTTGGGTTGTTACAGGAAGGATTTCTTTTTGTTCTTCTTCAGCAACTTTTCCTTTGTAAATTTTACCAGAATAACCGTCAACCGTTATTGTTTCCCCCTCCTTTAATTTTGTGGTAGCTTCGTCTGTTCCTACAATGCAAGGAATTCCCATTTCTCTAGAGACTATTGCAGCGTGAGCTGTTAATCCGCCCTCGTCTGTTATTATTGCAGAAGATTTTTGCATTGTAACTACCATGTCTGGATTTGTCATAGATGTAACCAAAATATCTCCCTTCTTGATTTTTTGTAAGTCCTCTAGCGATTCTACAATTTTTATTTTTCCTACCCCTATTCCAGGTGAGGCAGCCAAGCCCTTTAAAATAACTTCTCCCTTTAGTTGTTTTAGAGAAGATTTTTCAATTCTCTTTTTCATTGTCGTTATAGGACGAGTTTGAACAATGTATATATCTGAATTTTCAACTGCAAATTCAATATCTTGAGGGGCATTGTAATGATCTTCTAATTTTTTTGAGAATTCTGCTAATTTTTTTATTTCTATATTGCTTAGAACTTGTTCATTTGATTTTTCATCTGAAAGTTTTTTAGTTATCGCTTCTCCTGAAGAGTTTCGAGTTAATGCTATTTTTTTATTTGCTATTTTTTTATCTAAAATTTCTTTATCTGGAGAAACTTCGTATTTGTCGGGAGTTATTTTTCCTGAAACAATCCCTTCCCCTAAACCCCAGACACTTTCAATTATTACATTGTCGCTATTATAAGTAGGATCTTTTGAAAAGCTTACTCCTGATTTGTCCGAGTTGATCATTTTTTGGACAACAACTGCAAGGTAGGATTTTTCGTGTTCGAACCCTTTTTTGAATCTGTAATATGTTGCCCTTGAAGTGAAAAGTGATGCAAAACATTTTTTTATGTTCTTAAGTAGGCTTGGTTCTCCTTTTATATTTAAGTAAGTGTCTTGTTGCCCCGCAAAACTTGCTTCTGCTAAATCTTCGGTTGTTGCACTAGATCTTACTGCTACAAAAATAGGTTCTTTTCCAGTATTAAGAATGTCTAATGCATCTCCCTTTTCAAAATCATAATCCGCAGCTCCAAGATGTTCGTAAGACTCTAGAATTTCTTCTTTCATATCTTTTGGAAAAGGGGATTTTGTAATTATTTTTCTTATTTTTTGAGTAGATTCATCTAGCTGTTTCGTATCCTCATAATCTATTTTTCCTAAAATTTCACTTATTTTTTCTTTTATTCCTGCTTTTTCAATAAAATAGGAATAAGCTTGTGCAGTTACAACAAATCCTGGAGGAACTGGAATTCCTAAATTATAAATTTCTGCAAGGTTTGCACCTTTTCCTCCCGCGATTGAACCAGAGTTTTTATTTAAATCTTTAAACCATCTAACAAATTCTGTTTCAGAATTATTTTCGTTTTCATCCTCTTTTTGTTTTTCACCACTCATACTAAAGAGAATTATTGTTAATTAATAAAGGTTTTTGTTTGATTTTAAATTATCTAGGAATTTATTTGCTTTTCTTTTTGTAAAAATTTCCTATTTTGCTTACTAAAGAAAAATTAATTCCGGCCCCCGAGAAGGAAACCTTTAATCCGTTTTTTTGGTCTTTGCTTAAGGGATAATTCAGTGCAAGATAAAGCGGAAACATTGTTTTTCCTGTGCTTGAAGCTTGAGATTTTTGTTTATAATTTTCAGGGAGCGGATTTTTATTTCCTAGTGCAATACCTGCTTCAAAACAATAAGCTTGAAGGCCTACATATCCTTTTTGATTAACTCTGTATCCTTTTTCTTCTGTTACAGGATTATTGTCAACAGTTATTTTTCCTGAGGGCAGGTATCCTGTTTTTAGTGTTAAATCATTTAGTTTATCAATTTTAATTAAAGGAAATCCCATTCCAAAAGAAATATTTTTTTCTCCATGTTTGTTAATTGAAATTCCGGGTTCAAGTGTTACCTTTTCAGTGTATTTTGGTTTTGTTTCTTTTACTTTTTCGGTTTGAGCATTTGCAATGGTAATTAATCCAGTGAATGCTAAACTCGCTAAGGTATTTTTTATTAATTTTTTACCTTTCATATTAAATTCAGAAATCTACACCTTATAAACTTTTCTATTTTGTTGTTACTTTGAAGTTACATTATTTCACGCTTTAATCGCACTCACAGGACATTGTTCTGCTGCTTCATTGATGCAATCTGCCTCTTTGTTTGCATCGGACTTAACTTGAGCTTTGTTTTCATCATTCATTTCAAAAACTTCCGGGCATGTTTGAGCACAAGCACCACATCCAATACATGCGTTTTTATCTACTGATACCATAAGCAATAAAAAACATTTAAATTTATAAACTTAACTCAAGAATTGTTTTTCTATTTCCATTCTATCAACAGTTGGATATTCTTCAATTATGCAAACACATTTAAATCTTTTTGAGATATTTTTTGAAAAGTTTGGATGAAAAACGACTCTTTGTTTTTTTATATCCATTGCAAAAGGAATTTTTTGTTTTTTGAATTCCAGCGAGATTTTTTTTAATTGTTTTTTTGATTTTGTATAAATTGCTCCCAGAATTAAAGTTCCTTCTGAAGTTATTATATCATGTTTCGTTGCAACTTTTTTTGCACGCCTTTTTACTCTTTCTGTAAATTGGATTTTGTCTTTGAACTTGGAGCTACAGTAATGGATTCTTAATTTCTTATTTTTATTCAAAATTTTTAGGGCGGTTTTTTTACTTTCTTTTACAGAATAGTCTTTGTTTATTTTCCATTTTTGTTTTTTATAATAGTCTTCATGAAGAGTAGCATATTCTAGTTGGTTCAAATTAAAAAAATCTACTTTGTTTTTTGCATAATCAATTAGTTTTTGTATTTGCTTTTCTTTTTTTGGTAGTGCAGGGATTTCTATTCCCGTTTCTTTGAATTTTTTTGTAATTAGTGAAATTTTATTCCAGTTTTTTTCATTTTCAATTTCTGGATGTAGCCGAATTTCATCTAAGCCTGTTTTTTGCAATTTTAATATAATTGTTTTTGTTAAAAGTTTTGGAGAGGTATAAAGATGAATATGTAAATCTTTGCCAAATTTTTTCTTTGTTGCTTTGATTATTTTTATTGTTCTAGAAATTTTTGAGATCGGATCTCCTCCTGTTATTCCAATGCCTTTTGAATCGCTTTGTTCAATTTCTTTTAGAATATTTTTTATGCTTGACGTTTTCAATTCATTTATATGTGTAATATCCTTGTTCTTTTTTTCTTCTGAGAGGGGGCAGTATAGACAATTTTTGGGACAAATTCCAGTTACAAATAAAACCGATTTTTTTCCCTCAAAGCAGAGTTTGCATCCTTTTGAAAGTTTGCCAAAATGTTTTTCTACCATTATTAATTATATTTAGTTAGTTTTATAAACTAATTCCCCCTATTTTTTTTATGATTGGGTGGATCTTCTTAGGTGTTGCAGTCCTTTTTCTTATTATTTTTGCTAGTTATTACAATAGGTTTGTTGTTTTGACAAATAGAATAGATAATTCACTATCTCAAATTAATGTTCAATTAAAAAGACGTGCTGATTTAATCCCAAATTTAGTTGATACTGTTAAGGGTTTTGCTAAGCATGAAAAGGAAGCAATTAAGTCTGTTACTGAGGCTAGAAAGGCTCTTGTTTCTGCTAAAGGTGTCGAAGAAAAAGTTAGGGCCGATAATCAATTGCAGTCTGCTTTGAAAAGTATTTTTGCTATTGCCGAAGGTTATCCTGATTTGAAAGCTAATCAAAATTTCTTGGAATTACAAAGAGAATTAACAACAACAGAAGATAAAGTTGCTTATGCTAGACAATTTTACAATGATTCTATTTTAGCATATAATAACATGTGTGAGAAATTTCCTGGAGTATTATTTGCTAAGATGTATGGATACAAAGAAAAAGAGTATTTACAAATTCAACCGGCGGAAAAAGAAGTTGTTAAGGTTAAATTTTGAGCAGTATGACTGTAGTAATACCGCTTTTTTTAATAAAGAACAATTTTAATCCAATTAGCGGATATCTTTCAATTTACCAAATTCATAAATTTTATCTTTTCCTATAACATATGTTTCAAAATTCTTTAGTTTTTCTTTTGGAATTATTTGTTTCCATCTCTCCCCTGAACGATATTCATCCGGTTCTGAACCTGCAATTAGTGGAAAAAAACTTGGAACAATGATTATTTCTTTTTTCTTATATTTTCCAATTAAGAAGCACTTGTATTTCTCTTTTTTTATTCCTTCGGGATCTTTAAGTAATATTGCAGGATGAATGTGACTCATAATTATTGTTTTAATTTTTTTATTCCAGATTTCTGGAAAGTCCCTATCCCCGTGAATGAAAGCGATATTTTCTTTTATGTAAAAATCATGATATTTCTTTTTATCTAGTTCAATTTTGTCATGATTCCCTTTGATTAAAATAATATTTTGAGATGAGACATAATCAGATAAAAACTTTAGAAATTCTCTTACTGAAATTTTTTCTCCGATTTCGAAATTAAAATGATGTTTAATATCCCCTAATAAAATTATTTTTTTTAATCCATAACCTTGTTTTTTTAGTTTTTCTAGAACTTTTTTAATTTCTTTTTTTGTATCTTTTAGCTGGTTTATAGGGAATTTAACTCCTTGTTTGAAAAGCATTTGTTCGTAACCTAAATGCAAATCTCCGATTACTAGGAATTCATGTTCCGGGATATAAAGTGTTTTTGATAGGAATTTCATTTTTACCAATAATTCAAATCCTGATAATCAGCATAATTTTCTTTACCTTTATTAGCAATTTCTTCTGTATAAACTTTATGCATTCTTTTCAAGAATTCTTGTTTATCTTCCATTTTCATTAAATCTAAATGTCCTTGAAGTAAAATATTTAAGGCAAAAGGAGAAGGTATTTTAACATAATTAATCTCTATTTTTACTTTTTCCGAATTTATCCAATCTAAGACTTTTTTTGTTGAATTTATGTCCATTAAATCTTCTAAAACTTCCCGTTTTGCTTCTTTTAGAATTGGAAAATCTTGGGATATTTTTTTTACAGCAGATATCAAAAAATGGCTTTTCATTTGTTGTTTTTTGACTGATTTTTTAGATCCTTTATATGAGCGTAAAATCATTAATGCTCTTGTAGCGCAATGTCTGAATCTTCTTGTTAAGATATCTGTTTTTTCAATTGCTTGTTTTAGGATTTCCTCTAAATTTTTAGAGTTGAGTTGTTTCAATGCTTTTTCTATTTCAAGATTTTTTGAGGAAATGTAAAATCCTCTGTCTGAAATTCCAATTTCTAAATCTCTTTGTCCGTATTTTCCCAAAATAAAAGCTAGAGCTCTCGATAAAACATCGTTTACACGTCTACCATACATTGAATTGACTAAAATATACTTCTTATTATCTCGCTCATCAATGTATTTTTCAATTGTAATTGTTTCCGAATCTGGAAAGTCTGCAAAGTTATATTGCTGATAAAAATAATCGTAAATTTCTTCTGCAACTTTTTTTGTTGTATATGTATGCTGCATAATTTTTTTCATTATTTCTGTTTTCTTTTTATTTTTTTGGAACATTTTTTTTATTATTTTTCTGAATTCTCCAATTTCTAGAGCTGATTCAAAACTTAAGGGTAGCATTTCTGAAAACCAAGAGGGGATTGTTACTGAGCGTGTTGTTTCGGGTTTTACATACAAGTTCATTCCTCGAGTGTATCGATAAGAATATTTACTCCCTCCTAAGACAAAAACATCTCCCTTTTTCATACGGCTCATGAATGATTCATCTACCATTCCTATTTTTTCATTTGTTCCTGCAAGTTTCACGTCTACAAAAGATTCTTCCGGAATTGTTCCGATGTTTGTCATATAAATTATTCTTGCCATTTTACCTCTTTTTCCTACTTGATTTGTTTCCGAGTCATACCAAATTTTTCCATAAACCCAATTTTTTTCTAAGTTATATTCTCCAGATAAATAGCTTATTACAGAATAGAAATCTTGTTTAAGTAATTCCGAATAACAATAACTTTTTCTGATTGTTTTTAATAAATTGTTTATGTTCCACGGTTTGTTAATTGCCATCCCATAGATTTGTTGGGATAAGACATCTAGCGCATTTTTTGGGAATTGGATTTTGTCTATTTTTCCTTCTAACATCTCTTTTTGGATTGTTGAACATTCTATTAAGTCGTCTCTATCAAGAACAAGGAATCTTCCTTTTGCAGTTTCATGCAATTTGTGACCTGCTCTCCCAATTCTTTGTAATGCTCTTGAAGATGCTTTTGGACTTCCAAGAAGGATAACAAGATCAATAAAACCAATATCAATCCCTAATTCAAGAGAAGTTGAACAGACCACAACTTTTAGTTCCCCGTTTCTTAATTTTTCTTCTATTTCAAACCGATATCCTTTACTTAGAGAAGAATGGTGTGCAGCTATATTCGAATCAGTGTAATCCGTTGGAAATTTATCTTTTAGGTGATTGACGATTCTTTCTGTAGCTGCCCTTGTATTAGTGAATATTAAGGTTGTTTTGTGTTCTTTGATTAATTTATGTAAAATAGGGTATGTTGCAGTGTAAGGATTTGCATGCTCAATTAATTTTTTTACTGGGCTTAAAACTTGAACATCTAATTTTTTGTTTGATCTCACTTTTGCGATTTCTACTTCCCTGTTTTTATCTATTCCAACTAAGAATTTTGCAACTTCGTTTAAGGGTTCTATTGTTGCAGAAAGGCCTATTTTTGTTGGCCAGGCTTTAGATAGATTATTTAGTCTTTCCATGCTTAAACTTAGATAGGTTCCCCTTTTATTTCCTAAAGAATGAATCTCGTCTATAATGCAATATTTTATGTCTTTGAATGCTTCTATAAATTTTTTTGTAGTTAAAATAATTGCTAGAGACTCAGGGGTTGTAATTAATATATGGGGAGGGTTTTTCGCCATTTTTGTTTTTTCATAAGCAGTTGTATCTCCTGTTCTTAGTCCGACACTTATTTTTGGAAGTTCTATTCCTTTACTTTTTGCTAATTTGTTGATTTCTTCTAAAGGTTCAATTAAATTTTTATGAATGTCATTACTTAATGCTTTTAGAGGAGAGATGTAAACAGAATAGACTTTATTTTCAAGTTTTCCTTCAGTTGCGAGAATTACTAAATTGTTTAAAATAGATAAGAAAGCTGTTAAGGTTTTACCTCCTCCTGTTGGAGCTGAAATTAGGGTATCTTTTTTTTCATGGATATTCATTACGCCGAATTTTTGTGAAGGAGAAAAATCTTTGAACTTATTGAAAAACCATTCTCGAATAAGAGGGTGCAAATTTTTCTTTATTTTTGCTGTTGTTGATTGTTTTGCTAAAGATATTTTTGTCATTTTGAGTTAATTGGTTTTAAATTTTTCTTTGAATTTTGAACGGAATTTTAATAATTGTCCTTGATTAAATTTGTAAGGACATTTAATTTTTTAGAAACCTCTTAACGAATTATATAAAAAAATATTTGTATTTAAGGGTTTTGGTTTGAAATAAACTTAAAAACTCATTTCTCCTTTCCGTTTTATGCAAAGAGTAGATTTCAGGGATCAAATTTCAAAAAATAAAAGAAAATCATTTTTCCTAATTTTATTAGTCGTGTTAATTATTATTGCTTTGGGTTATGCTGTTTCAATTGCATTTTCGTCTGTTGATTTTTTTGTCATGATGGCCATCGCAAGTGTTATTGCTATAATCTATGTTTCTGTTAGTTATTATAATTCACATAAAATTGCTATCGCAAGTGTGGGGGCTAAACTTGCTAAACAATCAGAATATAAATTATATCACGATATTGTAGAGGGATTGACAATTGCTTCAGGATTGCCAAAACCTAAGCTTTATGTTATGGATTCTCATCAGATTAATGCTTTTGCTTCTGGCCGTGATCCCGAACATGCAGTTATTTGCGTTACAAAAGGTTGTTTAAATAAATTAGATAGAAGAGAACTAGAAGGTGTTTTAGCCCATGAGTTAGGGCATGTAGGAAATTACGATATTAGATACGCAACTTTAGTGGCAGTTTTGGTTGGAATGATCTCTATTTTTTCACAGATATTTTTGAGAAGTTTATGGTTTAGAGGTGGAGGAAGTAATGAAAATCGAAATGTTATTTTTATTGTTATTGCAATTGTTTTAGCTATTCTTGCTCCGATTGTAGCTTATTTTGTTCAGATGTCGATTTCTAGAAAACGTGAATATGGGGCAGATGCAACCGCAGTAAAATTTACTCGATATCCTGAAGGTTTGATTGGAGCTTTGAAAAAAATAAAAAAAGATCATACTCCAGCTGAAAAAAAAGTAAGTAAATCTGTTGCTCCTTTATTTTTTAGTAACCCTTTCAAAGGTGCGAGCAGAAGTCACCCTCCCATTGATAAAAGGATTGAAACTTTAAAAAATATGTAAAGTTTATAAATCTCTTTTCTTTATGTTTTTTTATGGGTGTATTAAGAGGCATTGTTTTGATCTTTGTTTGCGTTTTGTTATTTGTTTCTCTATTTGTAACAGGTGTTTTTGCAACTCTTGATAATTCCCTTGATTATAAAATAGTTAAACCTAATATAGAACCAATAATAAATGGAACGCTTTCTAAACAAGAAATTTCTAATTCGATTGAAAACGATCAAATTTATTTAGAAACGTATTGTAATACTCATGATGAATATTCTTTAAATGGTTCACAATTTAATCTTTCTATTCCTTGCGAAATTATTTTGAACGGGTCTGATTCTATTTTTAATTATTTTGTTGAAAATTCAATTGAAAGTTTTTATTATAAAGAGTATGATTGCGAGTTCTGGAAATGTTTTAAACAACAAGATACGCCTTTCTTTTTAGTTTCAGAGCACGCTAAAAATTATTGGAATAAGAGATATTATTTATTTTTAATGATTTCAATTGCTTTAGCAGTTCTTGTTTTCTTTTTAGTTAAAAATAAAGTTAACTTCCCTTTTGTTGCAGGTTCTTTACTTGCGGTTTCATTTATCCCTGTGGCTTGGTTAGATACATTTGGCAGGACAATTATTAAAATCGCTCTTTCTGGAGCAAGTTTAGGTTTAGATAGTTTGAGAGGTATTGATTTAAATGTTATTGTTAATGTGTTTTTTAGTGAAGCGAATTTTGTATTTTTAACAGGTTTTGTTATAGGGTTGGTGTTTTTAGGAATAGGTATAACTCTGAAGATTGCAAAGGGCGGATTTAAACTCAGCAAATTATTTTCTAAAATGGATAAAAAAGAGGATAAAGAATAATGGATTTAGTTAGAGTTTCTAAACTTGTTGAATATATTCAAGAGAATCGTAAGAAAGGTTATACCGATGAAGAATTAAAAAGCATTATTTTAGGTAAAGGATATACTAAAGACGAATTTCATCATGCTGTTGAAAGTTTAAAGGAGAACAAATAATTTATAAGACTCTTTTATTATTCTTTGTTATGACAAATAAGAAATGTATTGTATTATTTTCAGGAGGATTGGATTCTAGATTAGTTGTTAAGCTAATGCAAGAAAGAGGTTTCGAGGTTGTTGCAGTTCATTTTAAGTTGCCTTTTGGTTGTTCTTGTTTGCATGCAAAAGATTTTTGTAAAAAAAATAAAGTAAGATTAAAAATTTTTGATTGTACTTCAGGTAGGTTGTTACAAGATTATTTAGAAGTTATCGAAAGAGCAGAGCACGGAACCGGAGTAAGTGTTAATCCTTGTATTGATTGTAAAATTTTTATGTTGAAACATACAAACGAGTTTGCTAAATCTGAAGGAATAAAGGTTATAGCAACAGGAGAAGTTCCTGGACAAAGGCCAATGTCTCAAAAAGAAAATCAATTAAGATTGATTAAAGAAAATTCAAAGATTGATAAGTTGATTAGGCCTTTATTAGAAATAGGTTTTAAAGGAAGGCAGAGAGTAAAGCAAATTGAGTTAGCTAGAAAATTTGGGATTGATTATCCTAAACCTGCAGGAGGATGTTTGTTGTGTGAAAAACTCCTGAAAAAAAGATTTGAATTTTTAATTAAAAGAGGTTTGAATGAAAAAGAATTGCCTTTAGTTTGTATTGGAAGACATTTTGTAATTGAGCGTTGTTGGATTGTTTTAGGAAGAGATGAAAATGAGAATAAAGTTTTAGAAAATTCAAAGATTGGAAAATTGATTGAACCTAGTTTTTCAGGGCCAAGTGCTTTGATTTTAGATAATTTAAAAGATAAAGGATTAATTGAACAGCTAGTTTATTCTTATTCAAAATTGGGGAATTTAAAGGAAAGAAAACTTTTTGAAGAATTTAAAATTTAAAAATTTTTAAACTCAATCACAATTTAAAAAATAAAAATGGTAAAATATGTATATAAATTCACAGACTCTCATTTCACTCGGTCTAATCCGTCTTTCAGAGAAATCCGAATTAAATTAAAATTTGTAAATTCAAATATTATTTAAAATGGTAAAATATGTATATAAATTCACAAATGGAAAAAGAATCTCCTTTGAATTTGGAAATCTTTAATCCATTCGCAAATTTAAAATGGTAAAATATGTATATAAATTCACAAATGGAAAAAGAATCTCCTTTGAATTTGGAAATCTTTAATCCATTCGCAAATTTAAAATGGTAAAATATGTATATCAATTCACAAATGGAAGGGAATTAACTAAAGCTGAATTTTTAAAATGGTTTCGAAAGAAATTTCTTTATGTTATTAGGAAATTTGGAATGATTGAAAAAGGCGATGTTTTAGGTTTTAGAAAAAAGAAAGATTTTAGGTCTGTAGTTCTTGAAGATCTTTTGGATTTTTTTGTTGAAAAAGCTCCCGTTAAGGTTGTTCGGTTGCCGAAAAAGTCAAATAAAATTGTTGAATCAACTACCTCTGATCAGGTTTCAGAAAAATTAACTCTGGAATTGTTTAAAGGAGATATTTCTAAACTTAAATTAAAGCCTGTTTCAGAAAATACAATTAGGCCTTTGTATTTATTTTTAGATAAAGAAATTTTATTATATGCTAAATTAAAAGGTTTAAAATTTAAAGAACCTAAATTTAAACAAAATAAAATAAGCAAATTTATAAGAAAACTAGAATCTAAACATTTGGAATTAAAACATTCAATTGTAAAAAGTTATTTAGAAATTTTTAATTAATTTGCTAATGTAGCTTTTATTTATCTTATATAGCAAAATTTTGCTAGTAATACTTTAAGGAATTACTTTCTAGATTCTTCTATTTCTTTTTTGTCTAAATTGGAAACAAAATTATTTATGAATTTTTTTGTTTCTTCGTTATTATAATGTTTTATTTCTATAATATGATAAACATCTTCTCGATCTTTATATTTTTCAGATTTTACTTGGTTTTTTATTTTGTCTTTGATTTCTTTTGAGTATACAACTTCCGATTCAGAATCTGATGCCATTTTTTTAGCTTGCGTTATGAATGTTCCCATACTGGCAAATTTTATGGCGTTTTTTTCTGGCTTTATTATTGCTGTTCCATTGTTGATTGAAACTCCAAAATCTATTTTTTGTTTGAAAGTTTTATTATGTTTTTTGATTGTTTTCTTTATTGTTTGTGCTATTTCTAGTGCTGTTGATTCGTTTTTGAATGTCTTTGTTTTTAGGGGTATTAACATAAAAATGAGATTGTCATTATTTTGATGGGTCGATGCTTTTTGTTTTTCTGCATAATTAATTAATTTTTGAATTGTTTCTTTTGCGTTCCCTTCTGTTGATTCTATTTCTTTTAGGTTTTTTATGTTTAAACATACTGCACTCGATTTTTGTTTTGTTCCTTGAATAGATAAAGATAATATTGCAGGATTTTTTGATCTTAATTCATTGGATTTTATTGAGGATTTTTCTTTTGTTCTTTTTGAATGTTCTATTTTTTTCTTCTTTAGTATTTTAGGCATATAGGCTAGAAAAGTTCTGTTTTGTCTTTTTTTGAAGGTAATATAAGTGAAAACTCCTAAAACTCCAAGTATAAATAACCAAGCAAGCGAGAATAATAATTTGAAACCGGTTTTCTTTTCTTTTGCTGAAATAGTTCTTCCTGTTAGTACCGCTCTTTGTTTTATTTCGTTATCCTCCTCTTTAATACTTATTTGATATTCTCCGTCTGGCGCCTTTAATTTGTATTCTTTAGTTTCATCTACGCCCAATTCAACATCAATAAAAATAGATTCATTTCCTATATTTATTTTTACCGAGTCATTGTAGGCTACATTTCCAGTATTTAAAATCGATACAGTATTATTTATTAAAGAAATATTTATATCGGATTTTTTTCCAATTAAAAAGTTTCTTTGAGTATCTAGATCATTAGATTCTGCTTTTGCTGTCCATGTTAAAGGAGGTTCATTATATTTAATTGGAATTTCTAACTGTTCGTTTGTTTTTAATTCTCTTTTTTCAATTATCTTTGATCGATTATTTCTAACTTCTATTTCTACTTGTGAATCAATATTTTCACCTGTTTGATCGTGTAAAATCGCCTTTATTTTTCCTGTTTCTCCGGGAGTTATTTCTGGTTTAACTACAAGTTCTAGGCTTGTTGGAATTTGCTTTATTTTAATGAAATAATTTATAAATCCATTATTGGTTACTTCCTCTGATGAATCTTTTTCTTTAGCTTCTAATTTAACAACATATTTTCCAGCTTTCATGTTTTGAGGGAATGTTAGATTTATTGAATACTCTCCAGATGTAATTGTTCCAGTCTTTTGAATTGTTTTTGAAGAATTTTCTAGTTTTATTTCTAAATTAATTATTCCTTCTGCTGGTTCTTGATTTTCTTTTTTTGCTTTACCCTCAAACAGTATGTTTTGTCCAGGTTCAAAAAGAGATTCTTCTTTTTTTGGTTCGATTATTATTCTATCCGAAATTTTGAAATTATCAGTTGTTGCATAATCATTTTCTAAGTGTGCTTTTATGAAGCAATTTCCTTTTGAAGATCCAATTAGAGATTTTGAAAGAACTAGCGAGGATTCTATTTTTTTTTCTTCACCTGCGGGAAGATTTACTCCATTTTTATAGAAATTAATTGTTTGGTTTTTGCAGATTAAATCTATTTGAAACACGTTTGTTATATCTTGGCTTGTTTTTATTGTACTTGAAATGCTAATAGAATCTCCTAAACTATAATTTCCAGAAGGTTCGTTATTGAAGATTATTTCTGCATTTGCTAGAGGTAAGATTAGAAATACTAGTATAAATAAGGGAATAGCTCTTTTCAACATGTTAGAAATAATTATTCTATATTTATAAATATTGTTAAGGTTTAAAAATCTAGGTTCTTTTAATATTAAATGGCGAAAAAATTGGTGTTTGATCCCTGGAAAGTGGAAGGAGATATAAATTATAAAAAATTGGTTAAACAATTTGGAATTTCCCCTATAAAAAATCTTCCAACAGTATTTCAAGGAAATGTTTTATTTAGAAGAAATGTTGTTTTTGCGCATAGAGATATTGAAAGGATTTTGAATGCTGTCAAAAATAAAAAGCCTTTTGTAATTATGACTGGTTTGATGCCCACCGGAAAATTTCATATTGGGCACATGCTCGTTGCACAGCAATTTGTTTTTTGGCAAAATCTTGGCGCTAAAATTTATATTGCAGTTGCCGATTTAGAATCTTACAATGCTAGAGGTTTAAGTTTAGAAGAAGCTCGAAAAAATGCTTTGGAAGAGTATATTACAAATTATGTTGCTCTTGGTTTAGATTTAAAAAAAGCCGATATTTATTTTCAATCAGATAGAAGTAAAGAAGGGGAAAAGGCAAATGCATATTATAGGTTACAAAATTTGCTGTCTAAACACTCGACTTTTGCAGAATTTAAAGGAGTTTATGGCGAGATTACTCCTGGAAAAATGTTAAGTTCTTTATTACAAGCTTCTGACATGTTGCATCCTCAGTTAAAAGAGTTTGAAGGGAATTGTCCCGTTTTAGTTCCTGTTGGAATTGATCAGGATCCCCACTTAAGATTGGCAAGAGATATTTCTAAGAGAATTAAAAATCCCAAGTTTGTTCAGTTAAGTTCAACTTACCATACATTTATGCCTGGTTTAGGCGGTGGAAAAATGAGTTCATCTAATCCCAATTCTTATATCGCTTTAACAGATTCGCCTTCTGAAGTGAAGAAAAAAATTAATAAATATGCATTTTCAGGAGGGCAAAAAACTTTAGAAGAACATAAGAAAAAAGGTGGAAATCCTGATATTGATGTGAGTTTTCAATATTTGAAAATGTTTTTTGAAGAAGATGACAAAAAATTAGAAGAAATTGAGGAAAAATACAGAAAAGGTGAAATGTTAACAGGCGAGTTAAAGAAATATTGTATTGAGAAAATAAATAGTTTTTTAGAAAAACATCAGAAAAGAAGGGAAAAGGCTAAAAAGATGGTTGATAAGTTATTCAAATGAAAACACTAAAATTTTCACCCAAGGCAAAAAGCAAGCTTTTAGTTGCTTTGCCAAACAAATGGAGGTTTTTGTCAAAACAATGAAAACACTAAATTTACATTGCGATTATATTAAATGGCAGGCTCTGAAGAAAGCTTTAAAGAGTTTGGAAGATTTGCCTGAAAAAGATCTCGAAGAAAAATATGTTAAAGATTGTTTAGTTGTTTTGATTGCGGTTGAAAAGCTAGATTTAAATGTAAAAGAAGTTATTGAAGAATTTGTGGAAAGTATAAAGAATATCTCTAAGCAAGTTAATACAAAAAATATTGTTCTTTACCCTTATGCTCATTTATCTAAAAGATTGGGGAGTCCAGATTTGGCTCAAGAGATTTTGAAAAAATCTGAAAAGGCACTGAAAAAAGAAAAGTTTAAAGTTTCTAGAGCTCCATTTGGATATTACAAGTCATTTGAAATAAAAGTTAAAGGGCATCCTTTGTCTGAATTATCAAGAGAGATTGTTGTTGGAGGAAATGAGGAAGAGGAAAAATTTGATCCTAAACAGTTATTAAGAGAGATTTCAAAATCAAAATTAGATTCTTCTAAATTGAAAGATAACGATCATAGGATTCTAGGAAAGCAGATGGATTTATTTAGTTTTAATGAAGTTGCACCTGGAATGATTTTTTGGCATAATAATGGGGTAGTTGTTAGAAATGAACTGATTAAATTTATGAGGGAGTTAATGAAATCTAGAGGTTATGAAGAAGTTTTGACCCCTCAAATAATGGATAAAAAATTATGGCAAATTTCCGGACATTGGGACAAATATAAAGAAAACAATTTTTCAACCGAATATGAGGGGAGGCAGTTTTTGATTAAACCGATGAATTGTCCTGGAGGTTTACTGATTTATAAGAATTCTCCAAAATCATATAAAGAACTTCCTTTGAAGTCAGGCGAATTCGGAATTGTTCATAGACAAGAATTATCAGGAGTTTTAGGAGGATTATTTAGAGTTATACAATTTACACAGGATGATGCCCATGTTTTTTGTACTGAAAAACAACTGGAGAAGGAAATTTCTAATATTATGGAGTTAGTAGATTATATTTACACTAAATTTAATTTTGAATATAGCATTGAATTATCTACTCGTCCCGAAAAAAGAATAGGTTCTGACGAGATTTGGGATAAAGCAGAAAATGCTCTAAAAAAAGTTTTAGATAAGAGAAAAGTTAAGTATAAAATTAATAAAGGTGATGGAGCATTTTACGGGCCAAAGATCGATTTTCACTTGAAAGATTCTTTGAAGAGAACTTGGCAGTGTGGAACTATTCAGGTTGATTTTTCAATGCCGGAAAGATTTGAATTAGAATATACGGATAAAAACAATAAAAAGAAGCGTCCAATTATGGTTCATAGAGCTATTTATGGCTCATTAGAAAGATTCTTGGGAATTTTATTGGAGCATACAAACGGCCGTTTACCTCCATGGTTATCTCCAATTCAAGTTAGGATTTTAAATTTTACAGATAGAAATCTTGATTATGCTGAAAAAGTGATTGAAAGATTAGGAGAAAAAATTCCGAATTTAAGGGTTGATGCAGATTTTTCTCAGACAACAGTTCAATCAAAAGTTAAAAATGCAGAGATGATGAAAATTCCTTATATTTTAGTTGTAGGAGATAAAGAGCAGGGCTCTAATTCGGTTTCTGTAAGAAAAGAAGGGAAAGTAAAAACAGAATCTGTTGACAATTTTATAACAAAACTTAAAAAAGAGATTGAAGACAGATTATCATGAATTTTTCAAAATTTCATTTTAGACAAAAAATTTCAAAGAAATTTTTAGTTGCTTTGTCAAACAAATGGAGGTTTTTGTCAAAACAATGAAAACACTAAAATTTTCACCGGAGGCAAAAAGCAAGCTTTTAGTTGCTTTGTCAAACAAATGGAGGTTTTTGTCAAAACAATGAACTTTCAATTTTATTTGGAAAAACTATTTGATTCGGAAGTGTTTAAAAAGTTCAAAGAAGAAAATAAAGATGCATATTTTTGTTCGGGTTTTTTTTCAATTGATAAAAAAGGAAAAGATAATAAAACAAATTTAGATTACTATGTTCCCTCTACAAAAAAGTGGTTTAGTTTTCATTTGGATGGCGAGGTTAGTTTGAATAACTTAGAAAATTATGATGAAAGAGTCCCAGAAAAACTTTCTGATAATTTTGATTTTGATTTTAACGATGTTGAAAAAATTATTTTAGATAAAATCGAAAAAGAAAAGATAAATAAAAATATTGAAAAAATTTTGTTTTCTTTACAGAAATTAGATGGTAGAGATTATCTTGTATGCACTGTTTTTATTACAGGATTAGCTTTATTAAAAATAAATATTGCTTTAGAAAATAAAGAGATTACAGATTTTGAAAAAAAGAGTTTTTTTGATATGTTAAAAATAATTAAAAAAGACAAATAAATTTTAGAGTGAGAATTTTTTTCTTGATTGAATATTTTTGCTAAAAGAGTTTTGTTTCTTAAAATATTTTTTGTTTTATTTATCGCTTTTCCAGAATTTATTTTTTTATTGTAAAAATCTTCAATTATAAAGAATACTTTCATTCCTTTTTTATTAAGATATTTTGTATTTGTTAAGTCTTCTTGAGAATATAACTTAGGAATATATTTTCTAGAAAATTTTTTGGAAAGGCCAATTTCTCTTAATCCTCTATAGATGTAACCTTCTTCTTTATTGATTTTCATATTATTTTGTATTTTAAGTATTTTAAAAGAATTATTGTGATTTTTTTGAGGTATTCTTCTTTTATTTCTGAGTAATGAGAAATGATGAATGTTATTTTGGTTTTTTAGCAATAAAATTAATCATTGGTAAGAAAACAGCGTTTTCTTGAAACAATCCATCTTTCCTTTGGCACTGAAGCAATCATCTAAAAAATCTCGATTGATGATAGTTTGGTTCAAGACTGATTAGTTTATTATGAAATATTATTTTGGTTTTTTAGCAATAAAATTAATCATCATTTCGGAGTTTTGAGTTTTGAATATTCTGAAACCCTCTCTTTCAAATTCTTGGTGGATTTCTTTTTCATCATACAAATAATAATATCTTTTTCCTTTATCTGTCCATCCGATCATTAGTTCTTTTCCTTTTTTCTTTTTTCTTGAAAACCTTTTAGAATTTACATTCCATACTCCAATGTAAGCTTTTGCCCCGGGTTTTAAAACTCTAAACATTTCTTTTATTGATTTTTCACGTTTTGATTTCCCTTTAACGCAATGTAGGGCGGAAATACATATTAAAGCATCAAAAAAATTATTTCTGTAGGGAATATTAAAAAGTTGTCCTTGTTTTGTTTCAAGAGGAATTTTTTGCCCTTTTGCTTTTTTTTCAGCTAGGTTCAGCATTTCTTGAGAAAAATCTACTAAAAACATTTTTCCTTTAGAAATTTTCATTAAATGTCTGCCTGAACCTGATCCAAGGTCTAAAACATTTCCTTTTTGTTTTCTTAAAAATTCTTCAGTTCTTTGTGCAGGAATTTGTTTATGTTCGTGCCATTCTGAGGCAATCTTTTCCCATAGTTTTTGTTGATTTTCCATTTTATGTGTTATTGTAAAAGAATTTAAACTTAAAAATTATCGGTTTATTATGAAATCTCCAGAAAATAAAGAAATTCGTAAACCCACTAAAACAATTTCGGGAATTACTCCTGTGGCTATTATGTTACCTCCAAAAAAATGTAATCATGGGGCTTGTACCTATTGTCCAAATTTGAAAGTTCCTCAGAGTTATACCCCCAAATCTCCAGTTGTCATGAGGGCCTCTAAATTAGGTTATGATTCTTATAAGCAAGTTAAAGCTCGTTTGAAAGCATACGAAGCAATGAATCATCCCACAGATAAAATTGAAATTATTATAATGGGGGGGACTTTTTTGGAATATTCAAATAATTTTCAGCATGAATTTATTAAAGGGATTTATGATGCTTTAAACTTTAAAAAATCTAAAAATTTAGAAAAAGCAAAGAAAATAAACGAAAATTCTAAACATAGGTGTGTCGCTTTATGTATTGAAACCCGTCCTGATAAATGTTTACAATACATTGAAAGAATGAGGGAGTTTGGATGTACAAGAGTTGAGCTTGGTGTTCAAATTATTGATGATAAAATTTATGAAAAAGTTTGTAGAGGACATACAATTAAAGATGTCGTTAATGCAACAAAAGCATTGAAAGATGCAGGGTTTAAAGTAGGTTATCATATGATGCCTGGACTCCCAGGAAGTAATCCTAAATACGATTTAAAGAAATTTAAAAAGATATTTTCTGATGAAAAATTTAAACCAGATCAATTGAAATTATATCCTTGCCAAGTTATGCCTGGAAGCGTTTTAGAAAAAGAGTATTGGAAAGGAAAATATGTCCCTTATTCAAAAGAAAAAATTGAAAAGGTTTTGATTAAAATGTTGAAATTAGTTCCAAGGTATTGTAGAGTAATGAGGGTTATGCGTGAAATTCCTCCTGAATATATTGTTGCCGGGACTAAGCATATAGATTTAAGAAAACATATTGAAGAAGAATTAAGAAAAAATAATTCTAAAATTAATGAAATAAGATATAGGGAAATTGGATTTGCTTTAAGGGATAAGCGTGATATTAATCCGAATTTAAAATTGAAAATTACAAAATATAATGCTTCTAAAGGAAAAGAATATTTCTTAGAAATTGTTAATTCTAATGATGTTTTGTTTGGATTACTTAGATTAAGAATTTTTGGAAAGAAAAGAGAAGCGATTATTAGGGAACTCCATATTTATGGGCAGGCTTTGAAACTTGGAGAAAAAGGGAAAATTTCTCAGCATAAGGGTTTGGGTAAATGGTTAATGAACAAGGCAGGAGAAATTGCTAAAAAACAAGATTGTAAGGAGATAAAGGTTATTTCAGGTGTTGGTGTAAGAGAGTATTATAGAAAATTGAATTATTCTTTGGAAGAAGGGAAAGGAGAGTATATGATTAAATGTTTGAAGTGACCTCTCAATTATAACAAATCTTTAAAATCAGAGTATTTTTGTTCTAAAAATGAAAAGAGAATTAAAAAATTATATTGAAAAGAATAAATTAAATCCTTTTAATAAAGTAAAAACTCAAGTAAAGCAAAAAACTAAAAGCATCTATAAAACTTCTGATGCAAAAAAAATTCATAGAAAAGTTCTAAATAAAATTTCTGAAAATTTCGTTTTTTTGGATACTTCTAGTTTATTAAGTTTCTTTGAATTCGTTTTTAATGAAAATGATATAAGAGAAAGACAAGAATTTTTTAGAAGGATAAAATCTTTTGGAAGAAAGGAAAATTCTTTTTTAAAAAATTTAGAGATCCCTAGAAAAAATTGGACACCTGATTATGATGTCGTGGTAGTTACAGAAGATGGAGATACCTTTAATGAACTAAAAAATAAGGGGATACCTTCCCAATTGATCGTTTCTGAAAATGATTTACAAGCTCTAGGAGAAAGAGATATTGTTCAAGTTTTGGATTGTGCAGAATTTTCAATTGCATTAGAGCAATTACCCCAATCTGTTTTTTTGAATTCTGTTGAAGAAGCTTATTTGGAAAGATATTTAGAAGAATTATCTGGATGGAAAAATAATTTTAAAATTTTAAGAGAAAATTCCGAGGGAGAATTAAAAGAGAAAATTGAAGAGATATATTCTTTGTTTGAATTGATTAAAGAAAATACAGGCAAAAAAATCTTGAATAGAGATGAGATTGAAGATCTTATACAGGAGATAAACGAAAAGGTAACTTATAGAGCAAAAGAATTATCTGTTACGGGTGAGAGCTTGGTTGAAATTTTAAGTAAGGGTGTTCTTCCTAAAGAAATTAAAGATATTGTTCAAGAGGAAATAAAAAAAGCCAACATTCCAGAAGAAATAATTAAAATAAAAATTCCTTTAGAAATTGATGAGGAAGAGTTAGAAAAAACAATTGCAAAACAAAATACTGAAAAATTCTCTAGTGTATCTGAAAAAATAAAAGAAAACTCAAATAAGATAAAAGATCTTCCTGAAAGATTAAAAGAAATTTCTCAATTGATCTTAGAACATGACTTTGTTTCAGGAATTTCAAAATTTATTAAAGATAAAGATGTTTTTCCAGAAATATCAATAGAGTTAAATCTTGAAAATTCTTATAATTTGTTTTTAGAAAGGCCTCAACCCGTTTCATTTGTTTTGAATGAGGATTATAAGGCATCTATTTTAACTGGGGCTAATTCTGGTGGAAAGACAACCTTAATGGAGCATATAATCCAGTTTATTTCGTTAAAGCAATTAGGTCTACCTGTTAATTCAAAAGGTAAAGCTAATCTTCCTTTGTTTTCTGAAGTTTATTATTTTGCGAAAAATAAAGGAGATATTTCAAAGGGAGCTTTTGAAAATCTTTTAGATCAAATGTCAAAGATAGAGATTTTTGATGAAAATAAAGGAAAAGTTTTAATTCTTGCCGATGAAATAGAATCAGTTACTGAACCAGGAGTTGCTGGAAAAATAATTTCTGCTACTGCCGATTATTTTTTGAAAAAAGGTTGTTATTTGGTTTTTGCAACTCATTTAGGGCATGAAATTAAAAATTTCCTTCCTGAAAAAATAAGAATTGACGGTATTGAAGCACAAGGTTTAGATGAAGATTTTAATTTAATTGTTAATCATAACCCTGTTTTAGGAAGATTAGCAAATTCAACTCCAGAATTAATTGTTGAGAGGCTTGCAAAGTCAAGAAAAGAAGATTATTTTAAGCATCTTGATGAGTTTTTAAAAGGATAGATTTTTATAATTGTTTTTTCTTTCAAACTAATGATAACAAAAAGAGGTTTTGGTTTTGGTGTAACTTCAGCAACAATCACTACTTTAGGGGTTTTAGTTGGATTGTATTCTAGTACCGAGTCTAAATTAATTGTTTTGGCAGGAATTCTTTCAGTTATGATTGCAGACGCTTTTTCAGATTCTTTTGGAATTCATGTTGCAGAAGAAAGTTTTCCAAAGAAAAAACAAAAAGCAGTTTGGAAAGAAACATTTTCTACGTTTGTTACAAAACTTATTTTTGCAGGAATTTTTCTTATCCCTCTTTTGATTCTTGAATTGAAACAAGCAATAATTACGGATTTATTTTTAGGGGGTATTATCCTATCTATTTATAGTTATAATATTGCAAAAAAAAGAAAAGATAATCCTTTGAGAACAATTTGTGAACATTTGGGAATTGGAGTTATAGTTGTAGTAATAACTTATTTTGTAGGGAAATTATTTGTGTAGTCTTTGAGAGGTTATAGCTTGAATTAAAGAAATTGCCATTGTTTCGTGTGCAAAATGTTTTGAAAAATTAAATCTTAATTTTTCCTCTTTGCCAATCTTTTAATATAAATCTGGCCGTTTTATCTTCATCAACTAGCCCACCCCTTTTCATAAAACCTTTTCTTTTCCCTAATTTTTCTATTAAGATTTCTGAATCTCCTTTTGAATCTATTTTATATTGTTTTTCTAATGCATCAGGATGTTCTTTTATTATTTTATGGACAACTAGTTCAGGCTCTTTTATTTGTGAATAAGATTTCCCCCCTAATTTTCCGAATTGGGCTATTTTTTCTTTTTTGTGTGTTGAATATTCTTTTTTTGGAATTACTCCTGGACTGTCTAACAGAATAATTTTGTTTCCTAGTTTTAGTTTTTGGATTCCTCTAGTGAATCCTGCTTGTGCAGCTGTTCCAGCTGAAGCTTTTCCTATTAAGATGTTGATTAGAGAGCTTTTTCCAGTGTTTGGATAACCTATTACTCCTACATTTATTTTTTCTTTTGATTTTAGTATTGATTTTGACTCTCTTTTTATAAGGTCTCTTAATTTTTTTATTCCTTTTCTTTGTTTACATGAAATTAGGGCTTGAGGGTTTAGATTGATATCCTTTTTTTTATAAATTAAATCAGATTTGTTTAAGGCATAGATTATTTTTTTATTTAATTTTTTTATTTGTTCTTCAATTTCAATATTTCTTGTTTCTTCTGGAAACCGGGCATCTAAAATTTCTAGAAGGATATCCGATTTTTTTATTACGTCTTGAAGTATTTCAGTGTACTTTGGTTTTTGTTTACTTACATTTTTTAGTGCTTCTCGTTTTATCTTATGCGTCTTATTTGGGATTCTCATGTTAAAAGTAATTTATTCTAGTTTATAAAGATAATAATTATAAAAAATGGATTTTTTCAAAATAAGGTATTTAAATCCTTGTAATTTTTTTGCGTAGTAACGAAAGATTTATATAGTTTACCCGTTTTTTACTACCAAGGTTAAGAAATTTTTAATTAAATTTTATCTATGGAAAAATGGATGAATCAATACATCGCGGAAATGAAAAAGAATTATCAGTCAAAACTACAAAAAGAAAAATTGAATATTCTTCAAATTGGAGCTTTAGGTTTGCCGGTAAGGAATGATTTAAAATATGCAGGTACTGAAAGGGTTATAAGTTATCTCGATAAAGAGTTTGTAAGAAGAGGTCATAATTCTATGTTTGCAGGTCCAGGTGATTCTGAACTTGAAGGGAAACTATACGCAACTATCCCAAAAAGCTTATGGGCTGTAAAAAAAGGAGAAGGAGGAAGAGATATTCAAGAAGGCACAGGCTCTTATTCTGAACACCATAGAAAAGTTATAGATATTGTAAAAAATGTTGATGTAGATGTTCTCCATGATCATCCTGGAATGGAGATTGTTCATTCTCCAGAATATCTTTCTAGAAAAGATGAAATTAAAGATATTCCCATACTTACAACTCTTCATGGAAAATATTTTCCAGAAACAAAGGAAAATTTTGAGAAATTTAAGGAATTGATTAAAAGAGGATACCCCATACATTTTAATGCGATTAGTTATTCACAAAAAAAAGAATTTGAAGATAACACTGGAGTAGAAATAAAAAATGTAGTGTATCATGGAATTCCTTTAGAGATATTTCCCTTTCAAGAGAAACCTCAAGATTATCTTTTTTCTTTAGGAAGGATATGTGAAGAAAAAGGGCAGCATATTGCAATTGAAACAGCAAAAAAGACTAAAAGACCACTTATAATTGCAGGAGAAGTACATTCAACAAATCAAAAATATTATGAAGAAAAAGTTAAACCTTCTTTAGATTTTTCAATTTATGATTTACCTGAAGATAAGAGAGAATCCTTTAAAAATGATTTTTTATCTAAAATAGATTCAAAAGAAGATATTATTAAAGAAGGTCAAATTTATTTTATAGGGAGTGTTGATGATAAACAAAAGTCAATAGGTTATAAGAATTCTTCGGCATTTTTAATGCCTATTACTTGGCCAGAACCTTTTGGATTGGTTATGGTAGAATCTATGGCTACGGGGACACCTGTAGTTGCTTTCAATTACGGGTCGGTTAAGGAAGTTGTAGACCATGGAAAAACAGGTTATGTTATTGATAAGTCTTCAATAAAGGGAAAAGACGGCGTACCCGATTTAGAAAAAATGGTTAATCAGATGTCTTATGCAGTGGATAGCCTATCCGATATAAAAAGAAAAACTTGTAGAAAGAGAATTAAAGATTTTTTTAGCATCGAGAAGGAAGCTGAAAATTATTTAAGATTATACGATGAAATTAGAAAATAAAAAATTCCTTCGGAAATTAAAATTTAGAAGGATAAGAGATCTTGAACTTTATGTTGCGGGATTGCCAAATTTTCCAAGAAATTTTTCTAGGGACAGTATAATTTCTTCAATTTTGATGCAAGATTCTAATTCATTAAAAAACCAATTGATTTTTTGTGCAAAAACTCAAGGAGAAGAAAAAAATCCTCATACTGCAGAAGAAAAAGGAAAAATAATTCATGAATTTCCAGGGGCTGAATTAAGAAATCTTTCAACAAAATATAATGCTTCAGATACTACCGCTTTATTTTTAATAGGTCATGAAATTTATCAGAAGCTAACAGGAGACTCAAATTTAAAATCATCGCAAAAACGAAATATTGTTGAAGCTGTCCATTATATTGAAAGACATCTTGATAAGAGAGGGGCATTTATAGAAGATCCTAAATATTGCGGTGCCAAAAAGTTTGCTCTTAAAGTAACTTATTGGAAAGATTCAGAACTTGTGAATAGAGAAAAAGGAGAACCTCGCTACCCTTTGACTATTAATTTATTACATTTACAAAATATGAGGGCAATGAAAAGTGCTTCTTTTTTACTTAAAGACAAAAAATATTTGAATCATTATAATAAAATGCTTGACTTTTTTAATAAAAATTTATATGATGATAAAAAGAACCTTTTTTATTTAGGTATGGATAAATCTGGAAAAATAGAAAATAATTCTACCGATATGCTTCATTCTTTATTTTATTTAGATAAGAAGGATTTATCAAAAAAGCAGTTAGACGCTATTTTAAAAAATTCTTTAGAATTAGAAACAAAAAAAGGATATAGGGCGATGGTTCCAAATGAAAAAATTAATGATAAATATCATGTTGAGACAGTTTGGCCCTTTGAACAAGCGATTATTCATGCTGGAACAAAAAAATTTGAATTAGAAAGACCTCAAAAAATAACCCGGAGAGTGCTTAAATATATAAATAAATCTCCGTTTGAAATTTTACTACTAAATAAAAAAAGATATGCCTTCGGAGGTTGTAAAACGCAATTATGGACTATTGCAGCAAAAGAATATTTTAATAAGAAATATGAAAAATGTGTTTTTCCTTGATTATTTTTTAAATAAATTTTCTACAAAAACAGGTATTAAAGATATTTTTATCCAAAAGAATTTCCCCTAAGGAGGGAAATTTTGAAGGTTCTAAATCCAGTTTTCTTCCCATAGTAATTTCAAAAGAATCTTTCTTTTCAACATAAATTTGATGAGTATATGAATCTTTAGAATACATTGGAGTTTTAATTTCTGGAATTTTTGCCTTGGACTTATCTACTACAGTCCCGATAGGTTTAGGTTTATAATTTTTCATGTTAAATTAAGTTTTTAAATGTTTAAATAGTTTATTCTAGAAGTTTTCCATCGAAGGTAAGAAAGCATAGGAACGCCCCGACCGAATTTTATTGAGGAGTTTTATAAGAAATTTATTCTCCTGTTTTTATTTTTCCAGAAATCATTCCTTCTAATTTTGAAGGAGTTAAAATTCTTCTTTCAACACCAATAGAAATTAAATATTGGTTTACTAGACTCATATTTTGTCCATAAAATGTTGGGGGAACAATATGGTCTTTTCTAATGTAAATCGTTTCTTCCCTTTCAGACATATGGCTTCCATTCCCAAAAGAGTGCATAATCCGTATTGGTTGGGGGGTTTGATTTTAGCCCTATTTGCCCATTTGATCCCTTCTCTCTCAAATAAACCTCCCATTGCAATTGATTATTAAAAATTTTAGCAATTGTTAAAGCTTCTTCATCAGTTACTTGGTTTGGCCTTCTTAATCCTTTAGAAACATCATACCCAAAAGCAGAATATATCCTTTTTGTTTCTTCATTCACAGAAAATTTAATTTTAGTTAGTTTAAAAGAATTATTGTGTTTGAGTTAAAAATCCAAATCTTCTCTTCATGGGAACGCCCCGACCGAGATTCGAACTCGGGTCACTGCCTTGAAAGGGCAGCATACTTGGCCTCTGTACTATCGGGGCTTGAAAAAGGCCTTGGCCTTTTGTTTGATTTTCCTTTTTTTTAATCGGAAAAGCGAATAAACTAAAAATCTTTTTAAAGATCTTTTTGATGGCTTGTTATTCGTCTGGATTTTCTATGCCTCAAAAATACAGGTGAGGTAAAAGTTGAAAAAAACTTTTGCCTGTACTAACGGAGCATATAAAATTTAGAAGAATTTAGTTTTTAAAATTAACTAAAAAAGAAAAAAAAGGAAAGACTTCTGTCTTTCCAAAAAATGTTTACTTTTTACTCCAAGCCGCAATACCTATCATTATTAGGTTTACAACAGGAATAATCATTAGCAGTGACCACCATCCCGGTTTCTTTATATCTTCCATTAACTTCCATCTCCATATTACAACGAAGATAAAGAAAGCTAAATTTGTAATCCCTGAAATGAGAGGAATAAAAAGCCCTATTAAAATAAGCCAAGGCCACCAGTGCATTTTAGAAGATTTGAATGCTATTATTGCTGGGCCTACCATAGGAATCCACGCTAATCCGGGAGAAGGCTGTTTTGCTTTTTTTGCCATCGCCATGTATGCAAAAGAAGTATAGATATATAATCCAATTACAATTAAAAAAGCTAAAAAAACAAATCCTGCTAACATTGCAAAAATACCTCCACCTAGTAGGGTAGAACTGTCTATTCCCGATGTTACATTAAGTCCTAGTGTTTCCAAAAACATCTTTTTTCACCTCCTTTCAATTATTTATTTGAATTGGATTAGTTTTTATTTTTTTAATACAGCTTTAATGTTTTTAAGAGTTCTGTTTTTATAAACAATAACTTTTATATATTATCTCTGTTCAATTTTTATTAAGAGCCTATAGCTCAGTC
>CAZXCF010000003.1:0-4191 GCA_964638995.1 Candidatus Woesearchaeota archaeon
AAAAAAATATTAAATGAAATTGTCCCTTTAGCGGATAGAATTGTTATTAGTTTTGCGACAGAAAGTTTAGTTTCAAGAAAAAAATTTAAAGTTGAAAGATATTGGATAAAGCAATTCATTGAAAAAAATTTTAGGATTTTAGATGAATTTGAATTGGGCCCTGAAAAATATCTTGTTATAAGTAATTAAATTTATATAGTTAGTGTTTATTTTTGATAGGATGGATTTGAAAAATAATTTTGAAAAAAAAGTTTTGAAAAATGGGTTGACAATACTATTTGAAAAAAGAGAAGTTCCAGTTGTAAGTATTGCTTTTGCTGTAAAGGCAGGAGGAGTTAATGAATCATTAAATGAAAAAGGAATTTCTCATTTTATTGAACATATGCTGTATAAAGGAACACCCACAAGAAATTCTAAAAAAATTGCAGAGGAGATTGAAAAAAATGGAGGAGAAATGAATGGTTTTACTTCTGAAGAAATGGTTGGTTTTTGGTGCAAAATGCCTTCAAAAAAATTTAGGATTGCTTTAGATGTTTTGAGCGATTTAATTAAAAATCCCTTATTTGACGAAAAAGAATTAGAAAAAGAAAGACAAGTTATCTTCGAAGAATTAAGAATGTATAAAGATAGCCCCCAACTTCATGTTTTTGATGAAATCCACAAACAACTTTATACAGGTACAATGGGTGAAAGTTTAATAGGAACTTATGAAACAATGAATTCAATTGATAGGAATAAAATGATTTCTAAATTTAAAGAAATTTATACTCCTAATAATATGGTTTTATGTGTTGTTGGAAATACCGATTTAGATGAAATTGTTAGTTTTATTGAAGACTATTTTGGAAATGATAAATCCAAAATAAAAGAAGAAGAATTCGATTTACAAAATAAAGAAAAAATTGAAGAAAGAGAAGGCATAGATCAAGCAAATTTGATTTTTGCTTACCATGTTCCTCTTGCAGGAGATAAAAAAAGTTATGTTGCTAGAATACTATCTGCAATTACGGCAGAAGGAATGTCTTCTAGATTGTTTTCTGAAATTCGTGAAAAAAGAAATTTAGCCTATGCTGTTAAAGGAGATTCTAATATCAATAAGAGATTTGCATATAATTTAATTTATGCTGGTACAATGAAACAAAATGTAGAAAAAATTAAAGAATTAATCTTGACTGAATTTGAAAAAGTTTCTAGCGAATTAATAGAAAAAGAATTAGATTCTGTTAAAGAACAGTTAATTGGCCAATATAAATTAGGGATGGAAGATTCTCAAATGCAAATGGTTAATTTATTGGCTTCAGAAGTTCATGGAGACGCAAAAGAGTTTTACGATTTTGAAAAAAATATTTTGGATGTTAAATTAGATGATGTAAAAGAAATGGCATCAAAAATTAAAAAAGGGAATTATGGTTTTTTTGCTTTAGTTCCAAAAGATTAGTTTTTATCGAATATAAAAATTTGTTTTTTTTTGATTTAATTATTTTACTAAATTGTAATAACATTTATAAAGGATTTTTTTCTTATTGAAACTAATGAGTCAAAAGAGGTTATTATTGTTTGTTTGTTTTGCATTAATTCTAGTTGGTTCTCTATTTGTTGTTAGTGCTGTTACTCCTCGTGATTTTAATCAAGATGGAAAAGTTTCTGTTTTTGAATGGGTGAAGGGGGTTATAACGGGACAGGTTGTTGGCGATGTATGTGTTAATGATAGTGATTGTGATTTGGGTGAGTTTTGCAATACTTCGGGTTTTTGTGATTCAATTTCAGAAAATTGTACAAATGGAATTGATGATGATTCTGACGGTTTAATAGATTGCGATGATGATGAATGTTTTAATAATCCTGCTTGTATTATTCCTTGTAATCCCGAAGAAGGAGCAGAAGCTATTACTTTTCAAGATTCAGATAGCGATGGAAAATTAGACGTTACTTCTTGTTGCGAATTACAACATATAAGAGATGATCTTTATTCTGATTATGAATTGATGAATGATATTGATTGTTCGAATTCTTCAAACTGGAATAATGGTTCTGGTTTTGACCCTTTATACGTTTTTAGAGGGAATTTGTTCGGTAACAATTATTCAATAAATAACGTATATATTGATAGGCCTTCGGAAGCTTATGTGGGTTTAATAGGGTATTTATATGAGGGCGTTGTTGAAGATGTTTATTTAAATAATGTTTATATTAGGGGAGGTTCATATACTGGAGGTTTGGCAGGATATTCTAATAAAAATATAAACATTTCAAATGTTCATGTTTCAGGAAGAATGATTACAGGAGCATATTCTGGAGGAGTTATAGGGTATGCAAGGGGAGGCGTTCTTCATATGCTTGAATCATCTGCAGATGTAGAATTGAGTGCTAGCGGTAATTCTATAGGAGGATTGGTAGGTCAAATATACGGGGACCCAGGTTCTATTTTGGAAGAATGTTTTACAAAAGGTAAACTTAATTCTTCTATTTCAACTGCTAGGCAAAATAATTTCGGAGGACTTGTAGGAACTTTTTACGATGGAGGAATTAATAACTCATATTCTCAAATGGAAATTTATTCTAATGACTACACGGGTGGTTTGGTTGCAGGGTTATATGTTTATGAAGGAACGGAATATAATTTTATTCAAGATTCATATTTTACAGGTAAAATCGATACTATAAGCTTGAATAATGTAGGAGGAATTTTAGGAGTTTTATCAGGGACCTATGAAACAACGTGTGTTAACACTTTTTGGAACATTGATTCTTTGACGCATGATAACTGTATTGGAAGTATTGGAAAAGAAACTTACGAAATGAAAGATTATAATATTTATAATGATGCTAATTGGAATATTTGTAATAATGAAATTTGGAGCATAGATAGTTGTGTGACATATCCATGTTTATCTTGGGAAGAAAATTGTGTTTGTGGAAGTACGGAAGTATGTTCGCCTCCTTCTCCTCCAACTTGTGATCCTTCTGAAGGTTCAGAAGCAATTACTTTTCAAGATTCAGATAGCGATGGAAAATTAGATGTTACTTCTTGTTGCGAATTACAACATATAAGAGATGGCTTAAGTTCAAATTATGAATTGATGAATGATATTGATTGTTCGAATTCTTCAAACTGGAATAATGGTTCTGGTTTTGATCCTATTGGTTCTTTGAGTGATCCGTTTACAGGAAATTTATCAGGGGACAATTCAAATAATTATATCATTTCTGATTTATATGTTAATAGACCTAATGAAAATTATGTTGGTTTGTTTAGCGCTTGTTCTGGGACAATGTTTGATGAAATTAGTTTAACAAATTCTACGATTATAGGAAATAGTGTTTGCGGTGTTTTAACAGGTTATCTTGGAAGTTCGGCTACAAATATTGTAATATATGATTCTGATGTTGATTGTGGAGATAAAGCGGGAGGGTTGATTGGAGAGAGTAATGGAGATTTAACAAATGTTCATTTAGAAAATGTTGATGTTTCAGGAGATTCTTATGTTGGAGGTTTAACAGGTGTGATTTCAAGCGGTTCCATTTCTAATTGTACTGTTAATGAAAGCGTTGTTAATGGAACAGGTTCTAATGTAGGAGGATTGAGTGGAGATAATCTTGGAAGTATTGATTCTTCTTATTCTGATGTGGCCGTTAGTTCTAGCGGTTCAAATATAGGCTGTTTTGTCGGTTCAAATGAAAATACTATTTCAGATTCTCTTTGTGAAGGATCTGCTTTAGGAAGTAGTGAAGCCGCAGGATTTGCAGGAAGCAATTCCGGAACAATAACAAATAGTGATTCGACTTGTGAAGCTGAAAACGGATTTACTTCAGATAATACTGGGACTTGTTCGGGAGATTGGACTACTTCAGACGGATCTTGTGTTGTAGATGAAACAACATGTGATTGTGTGCCTTCTTCTGCTGTTGCCCCTACAGATGGAATGGTTGTTACAGAGGATATTGTTTTTGATTCTGGAACATACGATATTCCTAATGGGATTTCGGTTAATTCTGATGATGTGACCATAACTTGTCAAGGAACTACTTTTAATGGTTCTGGTTCTGGATATGGTATCGATATTAATACGAATAATGTTGAGATAAATGGATGTAGTTTTGAAAATTATGATTATGGCATTTATATTGGGAATGAAGATTATTCAAATATTACAATAACTAATTCAACTTTTAATTCAAGTGATTTTGGAA
>CAZXCF010000003.1:4291-26615 GCA_964638995.1 Candidatus Woesearchaeota archaeon
TAGTAGTACAGGTATTTATGTTTCTAATGGTGATGGATTATTTGCTTCTGGAAATGTTATGAGGGATGTTTCAGCCCCTCTTAGATTACAAAATGTTCAAGGATTTGATGATGCCGGAACAACAGGTTTTGATATTAATGGTTATACTACATTATTAAATTTGATAAATAATAATGCCGAATTAGATATTACTAGTACTTCAGGTTACACTGATACTGAAGGCAATTTTATTAGTGATGGTTTAGCATTACAAAATGTAGGCGATACAACTAATTTAGATATTAGTTATACTGGTTTGAATCCCTCTACTTCTTGGAAAGGCAGTGTTCTTTATTTCCTTCAATCTTCAAATGTTAATGTTGAAGGTATTGGAATAGATTCTGAAAGTTCTTCTCAAATTATAGTAAGTTCAAGTTCATCTAATATGAATTTTGATAATTTGAATTTAGCTGGATTGTACGGAATTAATTTTTATGATTCTGATTATTCAAATATTACAATAACTAATTCAACTTTTAATTCAAGTGATTTTGGAATTTATCAGTATAGAGGTAGTTTCTCCGATTTATCTTTAATTGATAACACTTTTGATTCTAGTAGTACAGGTATTTATGTTTCTAATGGTGATGGATTATTTGCTTCTGGAAATTCTCTTTTTGATGGAGGAAAAGGATTTTATCTTTTAAACGTAGATAATGGAACAATTGAAAATAATTTTGTTTGTAACAATTCTGTTTATGATATTTATTTGGATTCAAACTCAAATGAAAATATAGGGGATAATACTTGTGATAATTTGGTTGATGACGATAGCAATAGTGTTACTTGCTCTGAAAGTTGCGTTGCGATTTGTGATCCTTCTGAAGGTTCAGAAGCAATTACTTTAGAAGATTCAGATAGTGATGGAAAATTAGATGTTACAACATGTTGTGAATTGCAACATATGAGAGATGATTTAACCGCTGATTATGAATTAATGAATAATATTAATTGTTCAAATTCAAGCAATTGGAATTTTGGAGATGGTTTTGAGCCTGTTGGAAATTCTACAAATTCTTTTAGAGGGAGTTTAGAAGGTAATGGATATGTTATTGATGGATTATATATTGATAGGTTTAATGAATCTGATGGAACTGGAAACTATATCGGTCTTTTGGGATATATTGAGAATGTAAATATTTCTAATGTTGGATTGATAAACCTTTCAATTAAGGCTGATACTTATGCTGGAGGATTAGCAGGAGAGGCTTATAATTCAAATATTTTCAATTCTTATGCAATCGGAAAAATAGAAGGAAGAAATTATTATTTTGGAGGCCTTATAGGTGTTTTAAAAGAAGGGGGAATTAGCAATTCTCACTCCAGTGTAGATATAAATGGAAGATCTCATGTTGGCGGTTTAGTAGGAGAAGCATATGATTCAGAGATTTTAAACTCTCATTCGATGGGAAGTTTGAGTGCAAGTTCTATAATAGGCGGTTTAATTGGATTTGTTGATTCTTCAGATATCTCAGAATCGTATTCAACAGGAAAAGTATTTTCGTTTAATAGTAATGCAGGCGGTTTAATTGGAGAGATAGAATATTCGAGCATATCTGACTCTTATGCAACAGGAGATGTTATTGCTAGTTTTGGAACAGGTGGAGGACTAATTGGTACATCAGATTATACTCTTATAGAAAATTCCTATGCAACAGGTGATGTAACAGGAGAAAATTATGTTGCGGGATTTATTAGTTATCCTTATAGTTCAGAGATTTTAAATTCCTATGCAACAGGAAATGTAAACGGAACTAAAAATATTGGAGGATTTATTTCTTACTCTTATAATGCTACTATTTTGAATTCTTCCGCAATAGGAAATGTTAGCGGTGAAGGCCCTGTTGGAGGTTTTATTGCTCAAGCAGATAGTTTAACCCTAATTTCAGATTCCCTTGCAGAAGGATATGTAACAGGGTCAAATGATGCAGGAGGATTTGTTGGGAATTCTTATGGCTCAAATTTTTTAAATTCCTATGCAATAGGAAATGTTGACGGTTCATACCATGTTGGAGGATTTGCAGCTTTTATTTCTAATTCAGAAATTTTTAATTCTTACTCTATAGGAAACGTTTTTGGAGACTGGGAGTCTGCAGGCTTTTCAGGTCTTGTACAAAGTTCCACTATTTCAAATTCCCATGCAACAGGAGATGTTAGAGGAGGAGATTATGTAGGGGGATTTATTGGAAGATCATACGATTCAGTTGTGGATAAGTCTTATTCTGAGGGAGATATACAAGGAAATAGTTATGTAGGCTGTTTTATAGGGAAAAATTCTGAAGGGACAGTTCTTAATTCTGATTGTGATGGTGTAGCAACTCAAACTTTGGGCTATTCTGCAGGTTTTATAAGCGTTAATACAGGTACAATTGAAAATTGTAGTTCTGTTTGTGGCGTTGAAAATGGTTTTGTTGGAGAAAACTCTGGAGAATGTTCTGTTTCTGAATGGTACCACCCTGAATATGGATTATGTTCAGTTAACCAGGATACTTGCCAATGTATTAATTGTTTTGATGAAGATAACGATGGGTATTATGGAGGAAGTTCAGATTATGTTTGTTATGGTTCTTCAGATTATGATTGTGATGATACTAATCCAGAAGTTAATCCTGGAGCATTAGAAGTTTGTGATGGAATTGATAATGATTGCTCTCTTTATTATTCTGGAAGCGAAGATTATAGTCCAGATGGTTCTGAAGATTATTATGGTCCAGAAGGAAGTGCAGATTATTTAGACCCTACAACTTGTGGTGTTGGCGAATGTTCTGGAAATACGGGTGTTTGGGATTGTATTGACGGATCAAAAGTAAATACTTGTAATCCTTATGAAGGAGCTGTTGCTGAAAGTTGTGATGATGAAACTGGATATGATGGATTAGACAATAATTGTGATGGAACTGTTGATTTAGATTGTAATTCATATTGTGATGCAGATGGCGATGGATATACTGGAAGAGCTTTCTTCTTATGTTTAAGTTATCCTCATGGTGATTGTGACGATACTAATGCAAACATCAATCCGGGTCAACCAGAAATTGCTTGTGATGGAATAGATAATGATTGCCAAATTACAGGTGGAAGTTCAGATTACTCTGGAGAAGATGATGATAATGATGGTTATGTGGTTCTTAATTCAGACTATTACGATGTTGATTTAGGTTATTGTGGAGCTATTGATTGTAATGATCTTGATGCATCTATTTATCCTGGAACAACTCAAACTCAGTCTTGTGCAGGTGATTCGTCTTTCTGTTCAGGAGAACAAACGAGAACATGTCAAGATACAGGGTCATTTACTAATTGGGGATCTTGTGATTATAGTATAAGTAATGGAAATACTTGTGATGATTATAATGCTTGTACATCAACAGATACTTGTTCAGAAGGTTTCTGTTCAGGTTCAGCAATAACTTGCCCTACAGCAGGATCTTGTGATGATTCTACAGGATATGTTTGGACAGGTGTTTGTGATCCTAACTCTGGATGTACTAGAGATGAAGCCCCTCAAGAAACATGCGACGGATTAGATAATGATTGTGACGGTCAGATAGACAACGATATTTCGGATATTATTACGGATATATTTGGATATGATAGTGTTGGACAGTGTCAAGAGCAAATAGAGTCATGCATTAACGGAATTTTCCAGGTAACTCAAGAAGCTATGGGTCCAAATGAAGAACTTTGCGATGTAAATAATATTGACGAAGATTGTGATGGTTCATCAAATGAAGGATGTCAGTGTGTTGAAGGCGAAACTCAACAATGTGGCGAAACAGATGCGGGCGAATGTGCTTATGGAACTCAGACTTGTGATATTTATGGTCAATGGGGAGAATGTGCGGGGGTTATATACCCTACAGAAGAAGTTTGCGATGGATTAGATAATGATTGTGACGGAGAAATTGATGAGGATATTGCAGATATTGTTACTGATGTTTATGGATATGATAGTATTGGAGAATGTCAAGTCCAGGTAGAAAGCTGCATTGATGGATCCTTCCAAATAGTACAAGAAGCTATTGGGCCAGTTAATGAAACATGCGATGGATTAGATAATAATTGTAATGGGTTAGTTGATGATGCTGATCAAGATCTTGACGGATTAAATGATTGTAATGGTGAAGACAAATGTCCTGGCACCCTTACTCCAGAAGGTGTCCCTACAAATGTTTTAAACCCTAACCATTATGCAGGAATTTTTGGAAACTTATTTTTCCAAACAAATATTGGGACTAAACCTGATCCAAATATTGTAGATAGTGAATATGCTATAACTGATGCTTATGGTTGTTCTTGCGAACAAATATTATATTGTAAACCAGGTGCTAATTCAGGTGAATATAAATTTGGTTGTTCAGAAGGTACAATGAATGTATGGACTTCACAAATTGGATGGGCTCCAGATTGTCAAGAAAATGGTAACGGAAAAGTTATAAGGGAAGGAGAATCTAGAGAATATCTTGAAGATACTGATGGAGATTCTTGGACAGATCCTTTAGATGCAGACAGAGATAATGACGGAATACCTAACTCTGATGATTCAGAAATAGAATCTGCAGCTCCTGAACCGGGCAAACAAGGTAAAGGTAAACCAGATTGGTGGTGTTCAAAACATCCTAAAAAGTGTTAATTTTCTTTTTTATTTTCTAAAATACACAAATTCTTATAAATGCAAATTTGTTTTTATTAGTAATTTAAATCACTTTAATGAGGTCTAAATAATAAGAGGTTTATAAGATGCGAAGTTTTATTTCAATAGAATTGCCAGATAATGTTAAGGCATATATTTTTCATGCATTTGAAAAGTTAAAAAAGTCAAAAGTCTGTAAAGGAAAATTTGTGGATAAAGATAATCTTCATTTGACTTTAAAATTTTTAGGTAAGATCACAAGCGAGGAAGCTGAGATAATTAAGAAAGAATTAGAGAAAGTTGATTTTAGACAGTTTCCAGTTGAAACAGGTAAAGTCGGATTTTTTCCTAATGAGAAGTTTATAAAAGTTCTTTGGATTGAACTTCTTTCTCCTGATTTTGAAATGCTTAAGAAAGAGATAGATTCTGCTCTAAAGAACGCGGGTTTTGATCAAAAAGATAAAGAGTTTTTTCCGCATTTGACTGTTGCTAGAATTACTGCCGTTAGAGATAAGAAAGCCTTTTTAGAGAAAGCAAAAGAACTTGCCCCTAAGAAAATGTTTTTTATTGTCAACCAGTTTTCATTTAGGAAGTCTATTCTTAAAAAGAAAGGGCCTGAATACAAAACATTGAAAGATTATTCAATGAGAATGAGGGCTTAGTATTTCCTGTTTATTATTTCAATTATTGTCTCTGCCTTTTTTCCTAAAATTTCTTTTAAGGATTCTTCATCTGCAAGAATTATATTTTGAATTGAACCGAATTTTTTTAAGAGTTCTTTTGATTTTTTTGGGCCTATTCCAGGAAAACTTTCGATTATAAATTGAAGCTGTTCTTTTTTATTTAGGGTTTTCTTTTTTCCTTGTAAAGAAGGTTCTGTCTGTTTTTTTCTTGACATTACATCCATAAATTTTGCAGTATCTTTTGAGTTTTTAGTAAAGATTAAAGGAATCTTATGTTTTAATGTAATTGATAATAGAAAACCTCTAATTGCATTTGCACCGACCCCTGAATTGTCTTCAGTATAAAGTTCTTGTTCTGAAATACCTTCGATTATGAGTAATTTATTTTTGAATTGTTTTAATTCTTCTATTTGCTTATTCAATCTTTTATTGATCATTGAAGAAACAAAATCGGAAATTGTTTTTCTTTCTATTATTATGTCTTTTACAATATAATCTCCAATTTTTAATTCTTTAAAGTTTATTTCGTATCCAAGTTTTACTAAATGTGATGCAACTAAAGAATTTTTCTCCCTATAATCTATTTCTATTTTTTGTTTCTTTTGCTTTTGAGCGGTTTCAGGTTTTTTAGGCTTTTTTCTAGAAAAGATATTCTCTATTGGTTTTTTTATTATTGTTTTCATTCGATGGAAAACGCCGTTTTCCCTACGGTCGTCTTTTCCTGACCTCCGCCAACAACCCATAAACCTTTTGGATGCAAAACGCCTTTCCTAAGATTGTTTTTTCCTTTTTGTCAGCAACTCTTTTGGGAAAACAATTTATTTATTTTTATCAATTTATTTGGGTTTATAAAATTGATTTTCTATGGAAACGCTGTTCCCCTAAGTTCTCCTTTCCTTTCCGCCACCGCACCTTTTTTGAAAATGATTTATTTTTGTCAATTTGTTTAGGTTTATAAAATTGATTTTGAGAGATCAATTAAGGTTTTTTCAAAAACTTCTTTTGGAGCCATGTAATCTGTTTTTATTATTGAATCATAATGTTTGAATTCATAGGGATTTATGTTGTATAATTTTGAATATCTTTCTATGTCGCTCACTTTTCTTTGAGTTAAATCTTTTATTGCTTCTTCGATATCTTGAGTGTTTTTTTCTGTATCTCTTTGAGAATTTATTTTTCTTTTTGCAGAAGTATACATTGTCGAGTCTAAAAATATTTTAAAGCTATCAGGGATTAAATACCAAGACATTCTTCCATCTACGATTATTTTATTTTGTTTTGAGAGGATGTTTTTTTGATATTCGTCTACTAGTTTGTCTGTCCAGTCTTCTCTTTCTCCGATTTTGTTGAGTTGTTCTATTGTCAACCCTTTCTTTTTTGCAATTTCTCTTCGTATATCTCCCATTGAATAGTATTTGCAATTTAATTCTTTTTCAAGAAGTTTACCCAGGGTCCCTTTTCCTGAATATGCTTCACCAGAGATTGTTATTTTCATGTTTTTACTAATGATTTATTCTATAAAAATTTATCGTTTTTAAAAAGTACTCTACTTTAGTAGAGTAATATTAAGTAAATGTTCAAAGTAAAATCTTTTGATTTTTAGGTTGTGTTTTATTCGAGAAATCTTTATAAATGTCTTTTTTGTATGTATATTATATAGAAAATGATTGAAAAGAGGATTCTAGGAATTATTGGTTTGTTTTTATTAGTCGGGATTTCTGTTTTTGGCATTCTTTATAGTAATTCGGATGCTGGTGTTACGGGATATGCTATAGATGTTAATAATGATCTTCTTGGAGAATGGTCTTTTGAACAAAATTTAATAGATACTGATGCAGGTAATGATGGAGCCTATAAAGGTTCTCTTCCTGTTGAATATTCTGGAAGTGGTTTTGGATATGCTTTGGATTTAACAAATAAAGCACACTGGATGGAAGCCGATGTTGATTATTACAGAAACCGTGAAGCTTTTATTGCATTTTCGTTTTGGGTTAAATTGAATCCTGTTAGTAGTTCGGGAGGTATAATCGAAATTACAACTGATGATGGAGACGGATATGGAATAGGACATACTAACGATGGGAGAATAATTCATTTTTCTCCTAGTAATAAACATATTTATTCAAAACAAATTGACGATTCGAAATGGCATCATATAGTAGCTTATTGGAATTATCCAGGTCCTTATGTTTATGTTGATGGCGTAGAACTTTCTAATCCTAGTGGAAGTGGTGCAACTTTTCAAGGCGATTCAAATAATAAATTGAGCATTGGAAATTATGTTACTTCTTATTCTCCTTCGAATATCCTGATTGATGAGGTTCGTTTATATTATGGCTCTTTGAGTGGAAGCGAAATAAGTAGTCTTTATGATTATTATTTAAATTTGGGATGCGGCGATGAATGCCAGATTGGAGACAAAAAGTGTGTGGGGGAAAATGACAATATTCCTGTTGAATGTAAGGAAGATTTAGGGCCAGGAGGAGATTTGGATAACTGTAATGATTGGACTAGTTCATCGGGAGAAGAGTGTTCAGCAAGCGAAACTTGTGTAGATGGAGAGTGTGTAGAAAGTTGTACGGATGAATGTAACTATGGAAATAGTGAATGTTCTCAAGATGGAAAATTGAAAATTTGCGGGCTTAATACATCTAGTGGATGTTATGAATGGGCCTCTCTTACTTGCTCTCTAGGGAAGATTTGTCATAATGGCGCTTGTGTTGAAGAATGCGTTGATAGTGATGGAGGAACATCTCCGAGCACATTTTATTCTACTTTTGGAATGACTAAAGGATTAAATTCTAATGGAAATAGTGTTGAAAAAGAAGACTCTTGCACAAATGGAGATACTTTAGTTGAATATTATTGTTCTAATAATGTTGTTACATCAACAAGTGTAAGTTGTAGCGGTTCTTTTCAAGATACTCGTTATGAATGTGTAGACGGAAGGTGTGTGGATTGTAGTGCTGATTCTGATTCTGATGGATACTCTGTTTGTGAGGAAGATTGTAATGATTCTAATTCAAATATTTACCCTGGAGCAACAGAAATTTGTGACGGATTAGATAATGATTGCGACGGAGAAATTGATGAAGGAAATTTATGCGGGGCTACAAGAATTTGTGTGGAGGGCCAGTGCGTTGAAAAAGACAAATATTGCATTGATTCGGATGAGAGTAAATTAATTTCTGGAGGGTATTCGGGTTCAGAAACTTTTGGGTATTTGGTTGGAAAATATGGCAATGGAACAACTTATAGGCTTAATGATACATGTAAAAATTCTGGAACGGTTTGGGAATATTATTGTGATTCTTCAGAAGAACCTCAAAAAGATGATTTATGGTGTGCGGGAGGATGTCAAGATGGAAAATGTTTGACAATTAGTGAAGAGTGCTCTAAAAATAAAGATATTTATAAAAAAGAAACAATTAAGGGAACAGAGAGATCAGATTTTTGTAAAAACACAACTCATGTAACAGAATATTTTTGTGACGAAGTTAATAAATCAAAAGGCATTTTTGATGCAGGCTTACCTGGAACAGTATATCAATATATTAAATGTCCTGCCGGTTATTTTTGTGAGGGTGGTGCTTGTGTTGATGACTATTGTTTAGATGGATATGATAACATCACTGAAAATGAAAAAAAGATTAGAGTTCCAAACATTAAGGAGGTTCCTGAATGTTCAGAAGTTTCTTTTGAAAATATAAGTGCCGGATATGAAGACACAAATGCAAACGGGATAATTCGAGACCAATCTTCTATTGAACTTAAAGGCCCTTTTGATAGATCGAGATTTGAAGTTTGGGTTGAAGGAGAGAGAATGAATGAGTCAACAAACTATACAAATATTTCTTTAATTAATTCTAAATGGTATGCAGATGGTGGAAAGTTAGACATTACAATTGAACATAATTGGGAAGAGGTTGTTGAATTTGAATGGGATTTCCGTGATGGGGAAGATGAAGTTTTAGTGCTTCCTGAAATTCAAATTAAAAAGCAATTAAATGGAGCAGATGAAGGTTATTTAATTGTAAATGGGATCGATACAGAAAAAACAGTTTATGTTGATAGATTAAACAACGAATCAGAAGCAGTTTGTATTGATGAAGGCGGAATAAAAGATATAAGAAGTTTAAGTAAGGATTGCGACCATCCTGGAGAGTATTTGGTTGAATGCCCTGGGAATTATACTAGTAAATATAGAAATTATACCTGTGAATTTGTTGATTCTGGAAACAAATTTAAGATTAGCGGAATAGAGCACTCGGCTATTGAAGAGAAAGAAAATTATACAGAAGATTATGTTCCTGCTTCAGATACTAATACAACTTGGGGAACAACAGATGATACTACTACAGCTATTTCAACAGATGAAGATGAATGCCAACCCGAATGGGACTGTTCAGATTGGAGTGATTGTGTCGATGGAATTAAGACAAGAGATTGTTGGGACAAACATGATTGTGGCGGATCTAGGCCTAGTTCAATGGAAGTCGAAAGAGAGTGTACAAAATTAGAATTTAGTGCTACTTTGATTCTTATTTTAGTTGGAGCTATTATTCTTATTGTGGTTATTATTTTGGCAATCTTTTTATCAAAAAAGAATCAGAAAAAATCACAATCTTCTGGAATGCCTCCTTCTAGGCCTCAGCCTCCTAGGACTCCTCCTTCGAGCGGAGGTTCTTCGAGTCCGAGAGGACAGGTAAGAAAACCTTCTCCCCAAGTGCCAAAACTTCCTCAAAAAACTCAGAAACAAAGTCGGCCAACATATTATGTTCCGCCTCAATAATTATAATTTTTTTTGAACTTCTCTTTTTTTCGAGTTAAGATCTTCTTTTATTTTTTCTATAGCTTTGTGCATTTTTTTCTCTCTTGCACGAGAAACATAAAAGTAAGCTTCATCACGGGTTTTTTTTGTTATTAGGATTGTTAGTTTTCCTTTGCTTAAACGAGCTGTTCTTCCCGCTCTTTGAATACTCCTTATTGCCGAAGGAACAGGCTCATAAAAAATGACTGAATCTACTTCTGGAATGTCCAGTCCTTCTTCTCCAATATTGGTGGAAATTAAACAATTTATTTTGTTCTCTTTAAAATCTTCAATAACTTTCTTTTGTTGTTTTTGCGTTAGACCTTTCTCATTTTTTCCTTTTGCTGCTTGCCCAATAAAAACCTTTGAATTTATGTTTTCAAGAGAATTTATTTTTTCAGAAATTATTTTTGCAGTATCTCTAAATTGAGTGAAAATTATTATTTTTGATTTTGAATTTTTTAAGAATTCTTTTTCCATTATTTCTTTTAATTTGTTTAATTTAGGATGTTCAATGTTTTTTGAAAGTAACTCATTTGATCGCATAAATAAAAAATTGAATTCTGGTTTTTTTACTAGCCTTATTACTCCTTTGCTTTGTTTTTTTTCTGCTTGATTAAATAAATTTTTTAGGTATTTATTGAAACTCTCAAGGGTTTGAGTTTCTAGAAGTTCTAGAGCGTGTTGCAGTTTTATTGCTTGAGCACAAGCACTTGCGCCCAACATATAATTATAGTTTTTTTCCGTAGTGTTTGAAAGGGTTTTGGATATCCTTCTTTGAAGTTCTAATAAACCTATTTTTGTTGCAGGACCATATAATACTCTCCTTTTTTTTAGTTCATCTATATAGTTCTCAAATATTTTTTTTAAAAGATGTTTTATCTCTTGAAATTCTGCAGGAAAATCCAAAGTTATTTTTTCAAATTCTAATTTTTGTAAATAAGGTTTTACATCGGCAGATTCCCTAGTACGAAGCTCTACCTCTTCAATGGAAAGGTTTTTACAAATTTGTTTTATTTTTGAAAAGTCATTTCCAGGAGAAGCAGTCATTCCTATTATTCGAGGATTTTTTGATTGCATTTTGTATGTTTTTGCAATAAAATTATAATCGTAGTTTTTTACACATCTATGGGCTTCATCTTCAATAAGAAGAGAAACTTCAGAGAGATCGTATAGGTTTTTTCTTAAATCATTTGCCACACATTGAGGAGTTGAGAAGATTATGTCTGCTGTTTGCCAAATTTTTTTTCTTTTTTCGGATTTTATTGAGCCTGTAAATAATTGTAAATCTGCAAATAACTCTGAAAGATTTTTTTTAAAACTCGATATATGCTGTTCTGCTAAAGGTTTTGTTGGAGCAAGAAAAACTATTTTTTGATCAGGGAATTTTTTCATTCTTTGAATAGTTAACATTAATGCAATAAGAGTTTTTCCTAATCCCGTCGGTAAAACTACTAAAGTATTTTTTTCTTTACAGGTATTAAAAATTTTTTCTTGATATTCTCTAGGAACAATATTTTTTAGAAATTCCATTATGCAATAAAAATTGTTAGTGCGAGTCCGATAAGGGTTATAGTTGCTAAAAATGTCCAAATAACTTTGCTTCCGAAAAATAATTTGTTTCCATCTAAATTTGATAAAGGAAGGATATTAAAAAAAGCAAACCAAATATTTAACTTAGCAAATTCAGGGAAATTAATTAGATACGCTAAAATCGCAATTAAGATATTGGCGAAGATTCCCGCCCCGGTTATAACTGCTAATTCTAAATCGGAAATTTTTGAAAAGGAGTATATTCCATGCCTTTTCGCAGATTTGTATGCTGTTGAATTTATATCAAAAGTTAAAGACGCCATCCAGACAAATCCATTTAGAGGAAAGAAGATTATTCTTGAAATTATTGGAAAAAATGCTCCTGCAGGGAACGCTTTTTTGAAATATTGTTTTGGTTTGTACCCCCATCTTTTAAATTCCCAGAGTTTTACATTTATTTCCGATTCAAAGTGATATGCAACCATTTTTTTTACAAAAACATTTATTAAAATTAATCCTAATACTCCTACTAAGATTCTAAAAAATCCTTCGATGGTTTCAACTAAAGTTATTGAAAATGCAATAATTATAGAAGCAATTACAATTGAAATGATTTCTTTTTTGTTTAGCATAGTATTTTTTAGGTAAATATTCTTATAAACTTTATTATTAAAGTATTGAGTATATTATGGAAAAGTATTTAAATGATTTCTTATAAATTAGAGTATGTTAATCAAAAGAATAGGCGATGCAGTAGGAATGAAAGTATATACAGACTCGGGAGATTATTTTGGAGAGATTGAAGAGGCAAATTTAAGCGAAAACAAAATAGAGGGATGGAGAATAAAGGTTGGAGGAAGTGTTTTATCTCTTATAGGAGGTGCTAGAGGAGTTATTATTCCCCATCAATTTGTTAGGGCTATAAGCGATATTTTTATTATTAGTAAATCAGCATTACCAAGTCAAGCTCCAGAAGAAAATTTTGAAGATTTTGAATAAAAAGAGTGAAAAATAGCAGGATTGAAAAAATTCCTTGCTTTCATAATCAAATAAAATGGCAGAAACAATTTTACAACATCCAATTGCTCTTAATTTTATTTATCCCTTTTTACTAGTTTTCTTTATTGTTTTTGCTGTTTTAGAGAGAACAAAGATTCTGGGTGAAGAAAAGAAACAATTAAACGCTTTGGTTTCTTTTGTAGTTTCACTGATTTTTGTTTCTGCGCTGTCTCCTAAATTAATTATCTCAAACCTTATAACCTTTTTATCTATAGGTTTAGTAATAGTTTTTGTAATTTTATTGTTAGGGGGGTTTGTTTATTCTGGGAAAGAAGGTCTTGAATTAACTTCTGCTATGAAAACAGGACTAGGAATTGTAATTACAATCGCTTTGATATTCGGAATTCTTTGGGCTACAGGAGTTAGTGGAAATGTTTATGATTCATTATTTAATCAAAGCTGGAGTGAAGCTTTTTGGAGTAATTTCTTTTTTATTGTTTTAATAGGGATTGCGTTAGGAGTTATTCTTAAGAGCAAAAAATAAGAAATATTTATAAAGAGTTTTTTCTATGTTATCCTATAAAATAAATATATATTAATTATCAAATGTTAGAGGTGACAAATTTACTGGCTTCTTATGGACTTTTTGGAGGAGGAAGTATCGGAAATATTATTGCTCAGTGGGAAGCTGCAGGAGTTTTTCATTATGTTTTACCTTTCTTATTGTTGTTTGCAATTACTTTTGGATTATTAATGAGAGTTAAGATATTTACTCTTGAAGAGGAGGGCGATGGAAAAAAACCAAACAAATCAATAAATGCAATTATTGCCTTATCTGTTTCTTTAATGGCTTTGCAGTTTGATTTTGTTTCTTTGTTTTTCGCAGAATTATTTCCTAGGGTAGGTGTTGCTTTATCTATAATTCTTGTTTTAATAATCATTGGAGGCTTATTTTTACCCTCTAAGAATAAAGGTTTTACTTGGGGACTGATTGCCATAGTCTTTATTATAATCGCAATTGTAATATTCCAATCTTTGAGTGCATTTGGGTTTTCGGGAGGAGGCTACTGGTTTAGAAATAATATGGGGAGTTTAATTGGATGGGCCGTATTTATAGGTTTAATTATTGCAATTGTATCTGGTTCCACATCCCCTAAAGATAAAAATGCTCCTGAAACAGCGTTTGGAAAATTACTTCAAGGTAACTAATTTTTTTATTTTTATTTCCTTTTAGAATGAGATTTCTTTTTTGTTGAAGATTTTTTTGAAGGAGTTTTTTGTGTAGCAAGTTTTGGAAGTGTTTTGGAGAAAGTGTCTTGCATCATTGACATTTCTTTTTTTATGCTATCTATTCCCTGGCCGTAAGAACCTACTCTTTCAAGTATTTTTATTTGTAGTGTTTCTATTGTTGATTCTATTTTTTCTAGTCTTTTTTCAAAGTTATCTATTTTTGTTTTAGAGAGAGTTGCAAATTCTCCTAAGTTTTCTAATTGTTTTTGTATGTTTTTTATTTTTTCTTCAAAAACTTGTTCTGCCACTTCCATAATTGTACTTGTTCCAATATTTCCCGCATTAGAATATCCTTCTTCATAACCCCCACCATAATTTTCTTGAGGGTAATATTCTTGCTGTTGTTGAGGTTGCTGAGAGTAATAGTCTTGAGAAACAGTTGCAGGTTGCGATGGAGGATAGTAGTTTTCTTGTTCAGGCATTGGACTATATGTTTGTTGGTCTTGTGTTTCGTTTGTTTCCATTTGTTCTCCTTCTACTGCTTTTTTTATTTGAGCTTGATTTAGTGCATCATTTATTGCTCTTGGCGCAATCCCTTCATCTAAGAGCTTATTCGATACCTCTTGATCAGAGAGACCCTCTTTTTTCATGTTTGTTACGCGGTCTAATATAGCCATAAATAAACAATGTTTTCTATGTTTTTATTCTTTTTGAATTTATTGTTTTTCTAAATTTTTTAACGGTTCGAACATTTTTACTTTTTTTGCTAAAATGTTTAAGTCATCTCTTCTTGCAAATTTTGAAAATTCTTCTGAAATTCTTTCGATAAATCTTTTCATGCTCCGAACATCTTGTTTCATTTCTGTCATTTCTTTTTTTAGTTCGGTTATTTTTTTTGAGTTTTCTTCTCTTGTTTCTATTAGATTTTGACCAATAAGTAAAACTCTTTCCTTTAGAACTCTTTGTTTTTCTTCAACATCTTTTAATCCAGCACCTGTTTGGCTTGCATATTGAGAATAATTTTCCTCTTTTTCCATGTTTTTTTAAGGAATAATTAGTTTAAAATTGTTTTCATTAAATATACAAAATAATTTAAATTGTTATTTATTGGATATTTTATGATTAAAGAGGTTATAATTTTTTCAAGGATTTTTTACCTTTTTGAAAAAGGAGATTTTTAAAATGAAATTTGAGAGCGATCAGCCTATTGGAACAAGCGATATTGTTAGAGAGGGAGGAGAAGATGTTTTATACATTAATTATTTTGGGGCTCCATTTGTTCCCGATTTAGCAGATTCCCCTGAAGTTATGGAAAAAACTATTGATGCTTTAATTGAGAATCCGAATGCTTCTAGAATAGTTTTTTCGCAGCAGAAAAATTACAATTATGATTTTAGTGAAACCAATATGCTTTTAGAAATTGCTCGATTTTATGTCTATCTCATGAAGCAAGAAAAGATTCTCTCACAAGAAAAGCTTGCTACTAACAGACAACTTTTTTCTCAAAGATATAATTCTCTTTTTACTTTTCTTTTGTTTCTGAAAAAAGACCCTATTGCTGCTTATTTTCATTTAAAGAAATTAATTATAGACGAAAAAATAATGATTGATAAAATTTCTGACGAAATGTCAAGAATAGATCATATTAACTTTTTACATTTGTTAGAGAAAATTTTCGAATTATTTGAGAAAACAAAACTTATTCAAAATGCTTCCCCGTATATGCATTTATATAAAAAAGGAAGCAGAGATATTTATGATTTTTTATTTAAGGTAGATATTATCCCTAATTTTACTTTTACTCGGTTGGTTTCTGATCTGCCTGATGACGGAGAAATAATTGACCAGTATAAAATTTCGGTTGAAGAGTATGATGAATCTCTTGTAACTATTTTAAAAACAAAAAATGAATCAAAATTAATGTATCATTTAACCCCTCCTGAGCATACTCTTAGTGAAGAACAAAGTATGCTTTTAAATTTGGCGAGAACAGTTTTAATTGAACATCAACCTAAAGCCGAAGAGTTTACGGATACAGAAAGAATAAGGCATGTTTTTTTTAATATTGCAATGGATTTGTTGAGGGATTTATCAGATTCAAAAAATATTAAAATAGATTATTCAGATTTGAATAAATTGTCTACCATTTTAGTTAGGAATACAATCGGTTTTGGATTAATAGAGGTTTTATTACAAGATAAAAAAATTCATGATGTTTCCTTAAACTCTCCGATTTCACAAGTTCCAGTATACATTAGACATAGGGATTATGATGAATGTATGTCAAATGTTAGGCCAAGTCAAGAAGACGCAGATTCTTGGGCAGCTAAATTTAGAATGATTTCTGGAAGTCCTTTGGATGAAGCAAACCCTATTTTAGATACCCAATTAGAAATCGAAAAAATGAGGGCCAGAATAGCAATTATTCAAAGGCCTCTTTCTATGGATGGTTTAGCTTATTCTATTAGGCGTCATAGAGAGTCTCCTTGGACACTCCCCCTATTTATTCAGAATAAAATGGTTAATCCTTTTGCTGCAGGATTATGGAGTTTTTTAATAGACGGTTCCAGGACGTTGTTAGTTGCAGGTACAAGAAGTTCAGGTAAAACTTCTCTTCTTGGGAGCTTGTTATTAGAGATTATTTCAAAATATAGAATTATCACTGTTGAGGATACTCCTGAATTGCCTGTTGAAGCATTAAGAGATTTAGATTATAATATAATTCGTATGAAAGTCCGTTCTGCTTTATTGAAATCAGGTTCAGGGGTCTCTGCTGAAGAAGGAATTAGGGCTAGTTTACGTTTAGGGGATAGTAGTTTGATTGTTGGTGAAATTAGAAGTGCAGAAGCAAGAGCTCTTTATGAGGCAATGAGAGTTGGCGCTTTAGCAAATGTTGTTGCAGGAACAATTCATGGTGCGAGCCCTTACGGTGTTTTTGATCGTGTTGTAAATGATTTGGAAGTCCCTACTACCAGTTTTAAAGCTACAGATATTATTGCGGTTTGTAACCCTATTAAATCTCCTGATGGGTTGCACCAATGGAAAAGAATGGTTCAATTATCGGAGGTTAGAAAGCACTGGAACAAAGATCCTTTGGAAGAAAAAGGGTTTGTGGATTTGTTAAAGTATAATGTAGAAAAAGATGAGCTCGAACCTACAGAAGACATCATTAACGGAGATAGTGAGACTTTGAAGGACATAGCTTCTAACGTAAAGGGATGGGCTGGAAATTGGGACGCAATTTATGACAATATTTTGTTAAGAGCAAAAATGAAGAAAGAATTAGTAGATGTTGCTGAAAAAACAGGAAAGGGTGATATCTTAGAAGCTAAATTTAATACTCTCGCTAATCACCAATTCCATAAAATTTCAGACGAGGTTATTCAAGAAGTTGGATTGCCTGTTAGTGAGAGAGTTTTTCCTGAGTGGCAGAAATGGTTAAATAAGGAAGCTAAAACATTTAAGATTTGAGCCTTTCCCACTTAAAAAGTTCTTTTTTTAATAAGATTTATTAATCAATTTTTCTTTATGTTTTTATGAGAAAATTATGCCTTTTAATTTTGTTCATCTTTTGTTTTAATTTTATTTGTGCAAATTCAGCTGTTTTTCATTTAGGCGAAGAAAATGTTTTAGTTGAATATAATTTAAAAGAAGTTTACGATTTAGAAATCGGACTTCCTTCTAATATTGAAGCTTTAGAAGTTAATACCAATTATTCGTTTGAAAATAATGCCTTAAAAATTGAAGAAGGGAAAGATGTCGAGATAAAATACATTTCAGATTATCATGTAGAAAAGACTTCTAAAGGGAACTATTTCGTTTTTAAGTTTCCTCTGAATGTTTCAGATGTAAAAGTTTATTTGCCCGAAGGTGCGAGATTATCAGAAGACAGGTTGATTTTCCCGAAAGTTGACGAAATTTCAAGTGATGGGTATGCGATAATTTTAAATTGGAAGGATTTTAGTGGGGAAGAAATGTTAATTTCTTATGAACCTTCAAAAGAAAATAATTATTGGTTATATTTTATTTTGGCTCTTTTGCTGTTAGGAATTATTTTTTTATTTCCCAGAAAAATCAAAAAGGAGTTTAGAAAGAAAAGACGAGAGGGGCTTAAAGAAGACAGTAAAAACATTAAAGCCAAAGACGAATTAAAAAATTTAACTAAAAATTTATTTGAAGATGAAAAAAAGATTGTTGAATATTTGTATTGTAAAAAAGATAACGAATCTTGGACAAAAGAACTTATTAAGGATTTAGGAATTAGCAAAGTTAAATTAAGTAGGAAATTGAGGGGCTTAGAACAAAAAGATTTGATAAAAAGAATTCCTTATGGTAATGAAAATAGGCTTAGATTGTTGAAAAAGTGAGTTGTTTCATCTTGTTAAGAGGATGTTTCACGAATTAATTAAATAGTTTCTTTTCTTTATTTTTTCATGAAAATTAAAAAAGCCCTAGGCTTTATAGATAATAGAGCTATAAGGAGGTATAAAAATGAAAACAAAATTATTGACAATTTTTGTAATGGCTTTTCTGGCTACGTCTTTTATGGTCGGAATTGTTGCTGCGGAAAATGATTTAGTTTTAGAAACTGAGAATTCTGTTAATGTAGATGATTTAGATTCTTCTGGAATTTTTTGGAACCAGTTTCAAAGAGCATTTACCTTTAAGAAAGAGAAAAAAGCAGAAATTTCTTTAAAGATAGCTGAGAAAAGAATGGCCAAAGTTGCTCAATTAGCTAAAAAAGGGAAGAAAGAAAAAGCTAATGAAGAAGCTAAAGAGTATGAACAGGAGTTAGAAAAAGCTGAAGAGTATATGGAGAAAGTTGAAATTAACGGCGATGAAAATGAAACGGAAAAATCTCTTGTTGCAATCGCAGCTCTTCAGAATAAGATGTCTTCACATCAAGAAAAAGTTGAAGCAATTCACAATGCAATTTTAGAGCAACAAGCAGAAAAGTTATCTGAAGAACAACTTGCTCATTTAGAGAATGTTTTTGGAACTATGAAATCTAAGTTAGAAGAATCTGAAGGAAAAGTTTTTCAAAAACAAGAAAACATAAGGGTAAAGTATAAACTCCAAACAGGTAAAACAGATGAAGAAATTGAAGAAGAATTAGGTTTAGAATCGAAAAATGAAACTAAAGCTCAAATTAAAAAGGGCGATTCTGAAGAAAATTTTAGTGGATCAAAAAATCAAACAGTTTCAGAAAAAGACAATAAAAGTCTTTCTTTAGAAATTTCTTCTAAAGGCAACATTGAAAATTAGAGGAGCCCCCCAAACGTTTTAATTATGAGGTAATTTTTCTTTTTTCTTTTTTCTTTCTTTTTTTAATAAGATTTATTAATCAATTTTTCTTCAATTTTTAATAAAAAAAGAGGTTAAAATGCCAAATTCCAGAAAACCCAACGTTAAAGATATTTTAAAGAAATATGGAGCAAAAATTGAAGGCAAAATAGGTTCTACTTCTTCATCTGGAAAAGGTTCATATACTCGAGCTTATTCTTCATTTAAACAAGAAATGTCTCCTGAATTGTCGAGGTATGAGAGATGGTGCAAGAGTTTGGGTAAGAGTATTAAATTTAACGTTTCAGAGAAAGATTCCTCAAAAATAAAAAAATATTTGGATATTGCGCATTTGGATGTTAGACCAGAACAAGCAGTAGGTTTAGGCGCAATGGCTTTTGTTAGTCTTTTTTTTGTAGGTTTGTTAATTTCTATCGCTCTTTTTTTAATTTCTGATACATTTCCTTTCATGTTTTTCTTTTTAATGTTATTTGCTTCCATATTTTTATTTTATTTTGTTAATGGATATCCACAAAGACTTGCAAATAAATGGCGCTTAAAAGCTTCTAGTCAGATGGTTCCCGCAATTTTGTATGTTGTTGTTTATATGAGACATACTCCTAATTTGGAAAAAGCAATAGCTTTTGCTTCAGAACATTTGCAATATCCTCTTTCTTTAGATTTCAAAAAAGTTTTTTATAATGTTGAAGTTGGAAAATTTTCTACTATTAAAGAAAGTTTAGATAATTATCTAGAATCTTGGAGAGACTATTCTGTTGAATTTGTTGAAGCATTTCATTTGATAGAAAGTAGTTTGTTTGAACCAGATAATTCTAGGAGAATTCAGGTTTTAGAAAAATCTTTACAAGTTGTTTTGGATGGTGTTTATGAAAAAATGTTGAAGTTTAGCCGTGATGTTAAATCTCCTCTTACTAATGTTTACATGCTTGCGGTTATGTTGCCTGTTTTAGGTATTGCTTTAATTCCTCTTGCTTCTGCCATGATTGGAGGGATGATAAAGGCTTCACATATTTTTATACTTTATAATTTGATTATTCCTTTTATTGCTTTTTTTATGTTGGATAAGATCTTACTTCTTCGTCCTGGAGGACATGGACAAACAAAACTTTTGGAAAAAAATCCTCTTTATTCTGATTATACTGATAAATCTCATTATGCTAAGGCTTTTTTGATTTGTTTGCCGATTATCCTTATTGGGCTTACTCCTCTTTTTGCATTGTGGGGACTTATCCCCGATTTTACATTCAGTTTAGGAGGATCTGAAACACAATTTTTTAATTTTATTGAATCTCCTGAGGGAAATGTTGCAGGTCCTTTTGGGATTGGGGCTTTGATTCTGGGGATGTTTTTTCCTTTAGGAATAGCATTATTCTTTTCTATTGCTTATTCAGGTAGGACAAAAAAAATAATAAAAGAAAGAAATAAGACAAATAAATTAGAAAAAGAATTTAATAATTCTCTTTTTCAGTTAGGAAACAGACTAGGGAACGGTGTTCCCCCTGAAATTGCATTTGGAAAAGTAGCCAGATCAGTAAAAGGAATGATTACTGCCGATTTTTTTAATAAAGTTAATTATAATATTAGACAATTAGGGATGAATGTTGAAAAAGCCATTTTTGATAGAAGAAGAGGAGCGTTAACATATTATCCCTCTGATCTGATTGCAACAAGTATGAAAGTGTTGATTGAATCATCTAAAAAAGGTTTAAAGATTGCCGCAATTAGCTTGATGAGTATTTCTGATTATGTTAAAAATATCGATAAGATTAATCAAAGATTGAAGGATTTGCTTGCAGAGACTGTTTCAAGTATGAAAAGTAATATGACTTTTTTGGCTCCGTTGTTATCGGGTATTGTTATTGGTTTGGCAGCAATGATTACTTCTATTTTATCTAAACTAGAAATTATGAATGCTCTTCAGGGAGGAGCAGAAGCTACTGGAGGAATTGCAGGTGCAGGAAGTATAACCGAGATATTCAATATGCAAGCAATGATCCCTCCATATTATTTACAGATTGCCATAGGGATTTATTTGATTGAGATTATTTTTATTTTGACAAGCACTTTAGTTACAATTGATTCAGGTGAAGACAAACTTCAAAAGACTTACTTGACTGCAATGAATTTAAAGAAAGGAATAGGGCTATTTTTTATTACCGCTCTTCTTTCTGCAATCGCATTATCCATTTTGAGTTCAGTGGTTTTGGGAGGAGGGGGTTAAATTTATTAAGAAGTTTTCATGTTTAATTTTATGACTGGAAAAAATAAAAGAGGTTTAGTTACAGAATACCTTCCTTGGCTTTTAATAGGTTTAGCAGTATTAGCGATTGTGATGGTCACTATTTTTTTATTAAGGGAAGAAGGATCATCTTTAATTGAATCAATTAAATCTATTTTTAAGGGAAGATAAAATGGCTGAAATTGCAATAAACAAATTGATTAAGATTATTCTTGGAATCATTGTAGTTGCAGTGGTTGTTACAGGAGTTTATTTTGTTTTTAAAGGACAAGTGATAGATTTTTTTAAGAATCTTTTTTCAAGTGTGAAAGGTTTTTTGGTTTATCTAAAATGATTAATAAAAAAATAATTTCGAACAAGAAAGGTTTTTTACTTGCAGAAGAAACTCTGAAAACAGTCATAGCAGTAATTTCTATAGGCTTATTAGTTTATTTTTTAACTTCGCTTTACATGACTAATTTGAATGAAACAAATCAAAAATCTGCAGAAGCTAGTCTGGATAAAATAGAGTTGTTTGTTAATTCTGTTAACGATTCTTTGGTTTTGTCAAATATTGGCCCTGAGGGGTGGAGCGTTTTTAGTTTTGTTGAAGAGGAAAAACCAAATACTTGTTTAGGTAAATCTTGTATTTGCATTTGTGATGAAGTTGTTTGGGATGCTTTTGGTTTACAAAGACAATTAAAAGAATGTGGAGAAGTTGGAAAGTGTTTGATTGTTGAGAATTTACAAAATTTTGAAACTTTTGAGATTGTTGATGCAAAAGAAGGTTTAACAGGGATAGAAATTAAAAAATCAAATAATGAAATTTTTGTGGAGAAAATAAAATGAATATGGACAAACTAATTAAATATTTG
>CAZXCF010000004.1:0-22116 GCA_964638995.1 Candidatus Woesearchaeota archaeon
TCGTTTTCTTTTTCACCGCTTTTTTCTTTGCCATTTTATAATATATTATGGAATATATACTTTAAAAACTTTACTTTAATTATGTCTTAGGAATCCAATCCATTTTACTTATATATCCTGTAATCTTAAAAAAATTATCGTAACTCTCCCCTGCCCATTCCTCGTATTTTCCCGAAAAAACTTTTAGATCGTCCTGATTTGTAATATGCAAATCATAATTATTAATAATTATCAAGCCTGAAACCAAAAATATCATTAAAATAAAAATAAAAAGCTTCATCCCTCATCCTCCTTTTCTTCTCCTTTCCAATCTAAATTTGTTGCATGAGAAGTAAGAGATTTAGCATTTCCAAAAATGCCCCCTAACCAGGACCAATATAATGCTCCTGCAGTTTTAATCCCGTCAAAATTTGTAAGGTTCAAATCATGTCCTTTTGTTGAAACAGCAAACCCAAAAACAGTAAGTAAAATCAATACAATTAAAAAAAATCCCCATATTTTATGTCTAAACCTCTTTAATTCGGTATACAACCAAATAAGAACTACAAAGATTGCAACAATAAACATCCAACTTCCAAAGGCCATAATAATTAATATAAAAACATCTATAAAAATGTAACGCCCCGACCGAGATTCGAACTCGGGTCACCACCGTTCTCTGTTCACGGAGAAAATCCCGTGAAAAATAAATATATGAGGTTGTGTTGAGACACCAGACTTTAACTCTCATCGAGTTTATAGTCACCTCTCTTATAACTTGAGAGGGTGGCATACTTGGCCTCTGTACTATCGGGGCTTAAATATTTATCCAATACACAAATATGTATTAATCGGAAATATATCTTTTACCTAGAAATTAAAATTATATAAACCTTTTCAAAAAAAGATAGTCTCGGACCGGAGGTTCGAATAGCCTCGCCCGGATTCGAACCGGGGTCAGCTGGCCCAGAACCAGCCATACTTGACCACTGTACTACGAGGCTTCAAAAAACAAAAAGAAATTAATTTTAAATACTTATTCATCAAATTTATAAAACCTAAATTCTTTTTTAATTTATGAAAAATAGAGGTGATCAAAAATTATTGGCATTCCTGTGTACATTTATTCCGATTGCAGGATTTATAATAACTTTGATAAAATATAAAAACAAATACATCGTGCACTATTCTAAACAAGGATTTGTAATTTTTCTGGGATTTATAATTTCGGGATTAGTTTATCAAATACCTATAATCGGAAAATTATTTTACATTTTTATCGTAATACTTTGGTTTTTAACATGGATTAATGCTATTTCGGGAAAAGAAAAAAAGACATGGCTTGTTTCAGAAATTGCTGAAAAAATAAATTTTTAAAATGGTTAAAAAAATACTAGTTTTCAATGTGGGAGCATCAAGCATAAAATATTCTATTTTTAAAAATACAAAAAAAGTCCACCAAGGAAAATACGACAGATTAAAATCAAGAGAAGATTATCGAAGAGCATTTATAGATTTATTTAAAAATTTTAATTTAAAAAAGATAAAAATAGATTTAGTAATTCATAGAGTTGTTCATGGAGGGGAATTTAAAAAACCTCAAAAAATAAATAAAAAAAGAAAAAAAGAAATAAAACGATTATCTTCTTTGGCTCCTTTACATAATCCTCTTCAGCTAATGATAATTAATCTCTCTGAAAAATTTAAAAAACCGCAATACGCTGTATTTGATACTTCTTTTTTTGTAGATCTTCCCAATTATGTAAAAACATATCCAATCAATTCAAAAATAACAAAAAAATATAAAATAAAAAAATATGGTTTCCACGGAATTTCACATAAATCAGTTTCACAGGGAATAAAAGGAAAAACAATAACTTTACATTTGGGGGACGGAGTTAGTGCAACCGCAATAAAAAACGGGAGGCCTTTGGATACTACAATGGGTTTTACGCCCTTAGAAGGTTTAATGATGTGTACTCGTTCAGGAAGTATTGATCCTGGAATAATCACTTTTCTTGCAAAAAAAAGAATCAACATTTCAAAACTATTATCAAAAAATTCCGGAATAAAAGGAATCTCGGGATATTCTGATTTCAGAGATGTTTTAAAAAATATAAAGAAAAAAAATTGCAAACTAGCATACAACATGTTCATATACAGAATTGCAAAACAAATTGGAGCATATGCTGCTAGTTTAAATGGAATAGACAATCTTATTTTTACAGGAGCCATCTCAAACCATAAAGGAACAATAAAGAACATTACAAAACATCTCAAATACTTGGGAAAAATAAATACAATTCAAAAAGATTCACAAGAAGATCTTCAAATGGTAAAAGAGGTTCTGAAAAAATGAAAATTCCAATAGAAATTTCAGCAAGACATGTTCATTTATCGAAAAAGGATTTAAAAAAAATATTTGGAAAAGATTACAAACTAAAATCTTTAAAAAAAATTTCTCAACCTGGACAATTTGCTGCAAAAGAAAAAGTTAAGTTAATCAATAAAAAAAATAAACTCGATGCAAGAATTATAGGGCCAATTAGAAAAAAATCTCAATGTGAAATATCTATAACAGACGCATATAAATTAAAAATTAAAAAAATTCCTCCCATAAGAATTTCTGGAAATTTAAAGGGAGCTCCAAAAATAACAATCAAAGGTCCTAAAGGAAAAACAAAAATTCCCGTAATAATTGCAAAAAGGCACCTTCACCTAACAAAAGAACAAGCTAAAAAATTAAAATTAAAAAACAAACAAAAAATTTCTATAAAAACAAAAGGAAAAAGAAGCATAATGTTTAACGAGGTTATTGTTAGGGCCGGGGATGAAAATTACTTAGCTTTTCAAATTGATACAGACGAAGGAAATGCTGCAGGAATTAAAGATAAAACTTTCGGAGAAATTGTTAAATGAAACTGAAAAATGAACTGAAAAAATCTACAAATACAGCAATTGTAGCAGCATTCAGTTTTGTAATAGGATTAGCTTGGAACGACGTAATAACTACTGCAGTAAAAAACATAACACAAATAAGTCCCTTTCAAGGAAAATTAATAACAGCGATAGCAATCACAACTATAGGAGTGTTAGGAATATATTTTACAACAAAAATGTTTTCTAAAAAATAATAAAGTCTAAACTTTTTTTTCATTAACTAATTCAGCAAACTTCTCAAAACTTCTGTCATATGTTTTTTCTACATCATCTGGAAAAAAACAGGCAGGAATCTCTCTTACACCTAAATGATGCTTTATACATTCACAGCAAACCCCTTTCCTAGGGCAGCCAGGATAAGAGCAATTGCAATTCTTCATGTTTTCTTCTTTTTGACATTTCATTTTGATCGCTTATCAAGATGAATTGTTTGAGTAGGGAATGCAAATTCAATTCCTCTTCTTTCAAATTCTTTATAGATATTTAAGTTAATTTTTTCTTGAATATCCATATACTCGTTATAATCCGCACTATCTATATAATATACAATCTCAAAATTCAAGCTTGAGCTTCCGAATTCTTTAAAATGAACCCTATCCAAATCTGCTTTATCTACACTTTTTATAACTCTTGCAACAATTTTCTTTATTTCCTTTAAATTTTTAATACCTGTATTATATGTAACTCCAAATCCAAAAGAGATTCTTCTCTTCTCCATTCTTTTATAATTATTAACTCTAGTACTGGTTAATTCTGTATTTGAAACTACTAATTCCTGACCCTGAAGTGTTTTTATTCTAGTAGATTTAATTCCTATATGTTCAACAATGCCCATATCATCTCCGATAATAATAAAATCTCCTTCTTTGAAAGGTTTATCAAAATATATTACAAACGCGTTAAACAAATCTCCCAAAATAGCTTGAAAGGCTAAAGCAATTGCAATCCCTCCTATACCAAGGCTAGCAATTAAAGGAGTAATTTCAATACCCAAATTAGAAAGCATCACTAATAAAAGAACAGACCAAATAAGGACCTTAGCCAAAGTTCCAAAAACCTTCATCATGGAAGTATTTCCCAATTGATGTTCTTTTCTTTTTGAAACTTGTTTTTCTACAAAATAATCTATAATTTTTGAAATTCCTCTAGCTACATAATATATTATAAAAACTATCAAAATATAAAATGAAATGTCATTTAATATTTCAGGTAATTTCAAAGTCTTAAAAGCTACATAAAGAGCTAAATAAAAATAAAAAAACCAGCTTATTCCACTTAAAAAACTCACAAAAATATCGTCCCAATTAGTTTTTGTTTTTTTAGCTATTTTTCTAAAATGATGAATAAGATATTTATCAAAACACCAAAAAATCAAAAATAATCCTAAAAATAATCCTAAAGAAATTAAATAATTCTCACCTGTATTCCCAAAATAAGTTGTAGTTAAAATATCTTGAATCGCCATCTTTTACTTTAATAAAATAAAAAGGTTTTTATTTCTTTTGATCCATTTAAATGGATGGAAGAAATAGAAAAAATAGAAAAAATTATGAAAATTCTAGAAAAAAAGTTTCCATCCTCAACTACAACTCTAAACAATATGCGAAGAAAAAAAGATTCTTTCAAAATTTTAATTTCATGTTTATTAAGTCTAAGGTCACGGGATGAAACAACAGAAATAATTTCTAAAAATTTATTCAATATCGCAGATACTCCAAAAAAAATAATAAAAATCAAAACAAAAGACCTAGAAAAAATAATTTTTTCAACAGGGCATTATAAGAAAAAAGCTAAAGTTCTCAAACAAGTATCAAAAGAAATTCTCAAAAGATTCAGAGGAAAAGTTCCAAATACTTATGAAGAACTAATCTCGATAAAAGGAATAGGTCCAAAAACAGCAAACATTGTTTTGGCATTTGCATTCAATAAAAATGTCCTTCCAATAGATACTCACTGCCACAGAATTCCAAACAGATTAAATTGGATTAGAACAAAAACTCCTGAACAAACAGAAAAAGAGCTAGAAAAAATCCTTCCAAAAAAATACTGGAAAGAATTTAATTCAATTTTTGTTCAATTCGGAAGATCAATCTGTCAACCTGTTTCTCCATTGTGTTCAGTTTGTCCAATAAACAAATATTGTAAAAAAATAGGTGTTAAAAAATCAAGATAAAAACCTTTAAAAAGTAAAACTGGTTTCAAAATTCTATGAAAGGAAACAGAATATTTTTATTCGTCCATTTCAATAAAATTATGGAGAAAAACAAATGAAAAGATCATCAAGACGTTGGAAAAAGAAAGGGCAAATGCGTTGGAAATGGCAACGTAAAAAGCTTAGAAAGGAAAAACGTAAACGTAAAGTAAGAAAAGCTAGAAGTAGATAAATATATTTCTAAATAACAATAACCTTTATTAATGAGATTAAAGTCTTGTAAATATGACAAATAGTGCTATATGGACTGAAAAATATCGGCCAAAAAATTTCTCTGAAATAGTAGGACAAGAAGATATTACAAAAAGAATAAAATCTCTTACAGATACCTTAAATCTTCCCCACTTAATGTTTGCAGGTCCTGCGGGAATTGGAAAATCAACTTTAGCGTTAATTATTGTTAAAGAACTCTTCAAAGAAAATTGGAAAGAGAATTATTTAGAGTTAAATGCTTCTGATGAACGTGGAATAAATGTAATAAGAGAAAAGGTAAAAAATTTTGCAAGGACAAAATCAATTGGAAATGTTTCGTTCAAGGTGATCTTTTTAGATGAAGCAGATTCTCTAACACCTGAAGCTCAACAGGCACTAAGAAGAACAATGGAAAACTACTCCTCAAGCTGTAGGTTTATACTCTCTTGCAATTATTCTTCTAAAGTTATAGATCCTATTCAATCTAGATGTGCGATGTTTAGGTTCAAACTTTTAGAAAAAAAAGATATTGAAAAAGTCCTTCAAAGAATTGTAGAGCAAGAAAAACTAACAATAACTCCTGAAGCAATAGAAACAATTTACGAGAGTTCAGAAGGAGATTGTAGAAGAAGTATAAATATCTTACAATCTACTGCCTCTATCTCTCCATCAATAACCGCAGAACTAGTTTCAACGGTAATTTCAAATACAAAACCAAAAGATATCAAGATTGTTTTAGATTATGCATTAGCAGGAGATTTTGAAAATGCAAAAGAAAAACTCTTAGACATTATGTTAAAAGAATCCATTTCAGGCCAGGATGTAATAAAAGCAATTCAAAAAGAAATTTGGGAACTCCCTGTAGAACCAGAAATCAAAGTAAAACTTACTGAAAAAACGGGGGAAATAGAATTTAGAATTGTCGAAGGTTCCGATCCTTTTATTCAACTTCAAGCTCTTTTAGCATCTTTTGTAATAGCAGGTCTTGGAAAAGACTAAATAAGAACGAAAAAGTAATTCTAAAATGGAATCAAAAAACTGGGTTGAAAAATATCGTCCTAAAAAATTTGCAGACATAAAAGGTCAAGATGAAGCAGTTGCAAAAATTATCAACTTCATAAATAATTTTTCGACTCAAAGAAAAAAAGCTATATTCCTTCATGGCCCCCCTGGGACAGGAAAAACTACTCTTGCATCAGTTGCATCAACTGAAACGAACTCAGAAATATTTGAATTAAATTCATCTGATTTCAGAAACAAAAAGAAATTGCAAGAAACATTAAAACCTGCATTAGAACAACAGTCACTTCTTAAAAAGAAAAAAATAATCTTGATAGATGAGGCAGATGGAATAATGGGAACTGACAGGGGAGGTGTTCCAGAAATAGTAAGATTAATTAAAAAGGCAAATTGTCCATTAATTCTAACTGCAAATGATGTTTGGTCAAGTAAACTTTCCCCGTTGAGAAAAGAAAGTCAACTAATTGAAATTAAAAAAATAGATTACAGGACAATAAAAAATATTTTAATTACAATATTAAGATCAGAAAAAAAATTTATTGGAAATGAAACATTGACAGAAATTTCTTTGAAGTCTAAAGGAGATCTGAGAGCTGCAATAAACGATTTAGAAGCTGTATCTCTTTTAGAAAATCCTTCTCAAACTGAATTTAGTGAAAGGAATACTAAAATAAGCATTTTTGATGCACTAAAAAAGGTTTTTCAGAAAAAACCTTCGAAAGATCTACTAAGAACATACGATTCTGTAGATATGCCTATAGATGAAATAATATTGTGGATAGAAAAAAATATTCCAAAAGCTTACAAAGGAAAAGAACTCGAAAATGCTTATAATTTGTTAAGTAAAGTAGATATTTTCAAAGGGAGAATTTACAAGCAACAATACTGGAGATTCTTAGTCTATGAAAATATTTTATTGAGTTATGGTATTGCTTCTGTTAAAAAAGAAGATAAGAATTCTTTTGTAAACTATAAAAAACCGACAAGAATTTTAAAAATTTGGATGAACAATCAAAAGAATGCAAAAAAGAAAACTATTTGTAAAAAATATGCAGAACATGTCCACATAAGTACAAAAACAGCAATGAAAGAATTCCAAATAATAAAAAAATTGATTAAATCAAATTCTGAAATTTCAAAAGAACTTAAGCTAGACGAAGATGAACTAGCCTATTTAAATAAAAGTTAAACACTCTGAAATCATAGTGTTAAATAAAAAATTATCTATATAAGCTGGATACTTTACGAACTGTTTTATCAACATAGCTATCAAACTTGTCCAAATTCCCGTTCTGAGAAGCGTAAACTAGTCCACCAGCAGCTAAAGCAAAACCAACTAAATAAGGGGCAAGTGTTTTCATCATGCCTTTGTTTGAAATAGGCTCAACTTCGCCAGCTCTTTGTTCAAGAAACTTTTTCTTAGCTTCGTTTCTTTTATTGCTAGATAAAACTCTTGCTCTACTAGTTCTTGCTTTTGTCTTTCTTTGTGTTTTTATATAAGTTTCTGTCATTTTTACCTCCGACATTTAATTAAGATAAATCTATTAGATATACCTTTATAAATCTTTAGTTGATAATATCAAAGAATAGGACTTTATAAATCTTTCTATTTGTTATCACTTAGAAATGACACCTATTTTTCTAATCTTATGGTATAACGCCATAATTCAGAACTTTTCCAACCATCTTTATCTAATCCTGCCTTTAAACTTAATTGTTCTAAGAATTCATCCTTATTTGGGATTTGTTCCCAAACTTGAGGCAAAAACGTTGCAGAATGGTTTCCATTCTTTAAGATTATTCCCATATCTTTTTCGATTTGTTCTAATAAAAATTTAGAATTTTTATCCTCGAGTTTTTTAGGTTCTGAAAGGATTGAAACTTCTATATCTATCTCTTCAAATTCTTCTTTCCTAAGACTAAGAAAACGTGAATCATGAAAAGCTGCATTAATTGCATTTTTTTGTACGTTTCTCCAAAGTTCTTCACTTGAATCAAAGGGCAATGTTCCAACACACCCTCTTAATTCTCCATTTTTATAGAGGGTAACAAAAGTAGCTCCTTTTTGATTATATCTTTTTTTTGTAAGTTCATCTACCCTATATTCTTTTTCATTCAAATACGCTTCAATTGTTGCATGTGCTATATTTGTTAACCTCATTTTATCATATTTAACAAAACCTCATTTAAAATTCTTTGCAATATCTAGCTCGAGATTTCATTCAAAATAATCCTTCTTTCTCTAGGCCCATCAAATTCACAAAGAAAAATATCTTGCCAGGTTCCTAAAACTAATTTTTTATTTTCAATAGGAATCGAAACAGAATTTCCAATTAAAGAAGATTTTAAATGTGAATCTCCATTTCCGTCAATTCTATCGTGAAGCCATTTTCCTTGAGGAATTAAATCTCTCAAAAAATTAGAAATATCTTTAGGCAAATTAGGATCTGCATTTTCGTTTATTGTAATTCCTGCAGTTGCATGGGGAATAAAACAATGCAAAATGCCTTTTTTTATTTCAATCTTATTCTTGATCAAATTAGTAATATCAACTAATTCTTCTCTTTTTTTAGTTTGAACTTTTATTTCCATATTCCAAGAATTTCCTCCTTACAATAAGGACACTTATTTAATTTTAATCTATTTTTTGTTTCACCAAAACCCCTCCTTATTAATTCCTTTTCACAGTTAGGACAAAAAGTAGAATTTTCTTCAGGTATATTTCCTACATAAACATAATTCAAATATTTTTTACCTATTTTTTCTGCTTCCTTAAGTTTTTTTATTTCTGTTGGACTTTTATTTCTCATTTCATACATTGGAAAAAATCGAGTAATGTGCCAAGGAATATTTTTGTCAATACTCGAAATAAATTTCGCCATATCCTTGATTTCTTGTTTTGAATCGTTTTCTTCAGGAATAAGTAAAGTTGTAATTTCGATCCAAATTCCTTTTTCTTTCGCCCTTCTAATAGTTTCTAAAACAGGTTTTAATTTAGCTTTACAATTTCTTCTATAAAAATCATTTCTCATAGATTTCAGATCTATATTAATTACATCAATGTATTTATCAAAAAAATCCAAACACTCTTTCGTCATATACCCGTTTGTAACTAAAGTGTTTTTTAGCCCTTTCTTTTTTGCGATATCTGCTATATCTAAAACAAACTCGATCCAAATACTTGGTTCATTATAGGTATAAGCTATTGATTTACATTTATTTTTCATAGCCTTTTCTACAATCTTTTTAGGGGTAGAATCCTCCCCGAATAACTTTCTAACTTGAGAAATATCATAATTTTGACAATAACCACATCTAAAGTTACATCCAATTGTCCCTAAAGAATATGTTTTTGAGCCAGGTAAAAAATGAAATAATGGCTTTTTTTCTATAGAATCGACAGCTTCTGAAACAGGCAACCCATAAACTCCCAAAATAAGTTTTCCGTCATGATTTTTTCTAACTCCACAAATTCCTGTTTGATTCAAATCAATCAAACATCTATGAGCACATGCGTTACATCTAACTTTTTTACCTCTCTCTTTCTTATACAATCTACATTCATACATGAAAATATTAATAAATAATGTTTTATTAAATTAACCATGAATTGGTACCCTCAAAACAAAGAAGAACTAAATGAAATCTTAGATAATTTCCTATCCTCTAAACCCCTAAACAAAGAAATTCACGGAATAGTTTCTCCTCATGCAGGTTACCAGTATTCTGGAAAAATTGCAGGTAAAGCTTACTCTTTGTTAAAAAATAAAAATTTTAAAAAGGCAATAATTATCGCTCCTTCACATAATGTTGCATTTAATGGTATCGCATCACTAAATGAATTAAAAACACCTTTAGGAAAAGTTCAAACAATACAAAATAAACATAAAAAAATAAATTACGAACATGCGATTGACACTCAAATTCCCTTCCTACAAAAACTAGGTTTTAAAAAAATTTTACCTTTAGTGATAGGAAAGATTAACGAAATACAAGCAAAAGAAATTGCAGAATATTTAATAAAACAAAAAGATAAAGAAACTATTTTTATTTTTTCAACAGACTTAAGTCATTTCTTATCTTATGACGGTGCAATTAAAGAAGATAAAAAAACAATAAAGATTATAGAAACCTTGGAAATAAAAAATTGGAAAAAAATAAATGCTTGTGGGATTTATCCTCTTTTAATTTTAATGAATCTATGTAAACTAAAAAATTGGAAACCTAAATTAATAGAATATAAAAATTCAGGGGATATAATTTCCATAACAAAAAAACAAGGAGTTGTGGGTTACGCAAGTTTCTTTTTTTAACCTTTTAACATTGAGCAGAAGTATCTGATCCTGTCCCACTCCAACCAAATCCGGGGCTTGGAGAAGAAGAACTTAATTCGTTTCCACAAGACTCGGGAACATTCCCATCTGTAAAAGACTGGCAGATAGTGTCTAAATACGAAGCTGGGTCTCTTGAAGATTGAACCATTTGACCATTAATAACTAAAGTAGGACTTCCTTGAACACCATAACTTTCACTCAATTCCGAGTCACTTGCATAATATCCTTCAGCGTTATTTTCAACACATTCATCCAAAGCATCCTCATCAATCTCAACTTCATCTAAACATCTTGATGAATTTCCATCTTCTAAAAAGCACTCTAAATAATCATGATATTTATCAGCTTGTTCCTCTCTAATGCACACTTGGATAGGTGTTTCTGTTTCTTCAGGATCATGCATAAAATAATGTACAAATCTTATATTAGCATCAACACTATCGCCTAAAGCTTCAAACGCAGGTAAAATACCTTTTTCAGATTGTGTACCATATGGACAATGAGTCATAACAAATAATTCAACTTTAGGAACATCTTGTTTAGGGATTTCTTGTGTTTCTGTTGGAGTGTTTGTTTCAGTATCAGTGTCTTCAAACATCTCTGAAGAATTGTCTAAATGAATAATCGCATTTCCCGTAAGATAACCTGATTTAGTAACATAGAAAGGAATTGTTTGGCCTTCATAAACCAAATTAATTTCATAAAATTCATCAACTTCATTAACTGACTCTAATTCTAAGCCTGTAATTCCTTGAGCATCATAAAATTCAATCAATTTATCGGTAGCTTCATCTGAAGATATTACTTTTCCAGTAGGATTGCCAAGACTTCCAAAAACTAAAACAATACTTAAAATACCTAAAACGAGTGTTGCAAGAATCCAAGGATTTTTTCTTATTTTTGAAGTAACAGGAGATTCGGTTTGTTTATTGATTTTTTCTGTTTTCTCTTCTCTTTTTTCGGGATTCAAATCTTCCATGGAAAAAATCAAAGAAAAACACTTTATAAACTTTTTCATAAAAAAACTCCAATATAAAAAAGATTATAAAGAAAAAATAATTTAAATAGGAAAGAGGAAAAAATTAAATGCCGTATGATATTATATTAGGAAGAAACGAATCGGATAAAAAAGAGTTTGGAGATAGAGGACTAATTTATCTTGGAAAAGGATTCGTAAAAATGGGGCAATATACTTCTTTAAGTAATAAAATATTTTTAGATGTTGTTAGAACCCATGTAATTCTAGTAGCAGGTAAAAGAGGGTCTGGAAAATCTTATACTTTGGGTGTTTTAGCAGAACAACTTTCCGATCTTCCAAAAGAAATTTCTCAAAATATTTCCCCTATTATTTTCGATACTATGGGGATTTATTGGACAATGAAATATCAAAATGAAAAGGATAAAAAACTTCTAGAAGAATGGGGATTAGTTCAAAAAAATCTTCCAGTAAAAGTTTTTGTGCCATTCGGGCATTATGATGAACATGTTGAAAAGGGAATACAAGTAGATGAAAAATTTGCACTAGAAGTTTCTGAAATGACTGCAGAAGACTGGGTTCAAACATTTAATTTAAATTTAATTGATCCAGTGGGAGTCTTAATTGAAACAACAGTAAATAAAATAAAGAAACTGAAAAAAAAGTTTGATATACAAGACATTGTTCAAGAAATAGAAAAAAATGAAAAAAGCACTCAAAACTCAAAAAACGCTGCAATGGGATTATTCCAAGCAGCAGAAAGTTGGGGAATATTTGCAAGGAAAGGAATGAAATCAACAAAAATAAAGGACTTAGTTAACCGTGGAAAAACGACGGTATTAGATGTTAGTGTTTATAGCTCAATCGGAACCTTTAATGTTCGTGCTTTAGTTTTGAGTTTAGTTTCAAGAAAACTTTTCGAATATAGGATGGCTGCAAGAAAACAAGAAGAAATTGATTCAATTGTAAAAAGATTTGAAGTTTCTAGTGAATTAGAAAAAAAAGAAATGCCTTTAATATGGATGTTTATTGATGAAGCTCATGAGTTCCTTCCAAACAAAGGAAAGACTATTGCAACTGATGCTTTGGTTCAATTGCTTCGTGAAGGCCGTCAACCAGGGATTTCAATGGTATTAGCCACTCAACAACCCGGAAAAATACACGGAGATGTTATGACTCAATCAGACATTTTATTATCCCATCGTATTACTTCTGCACAAGACTTAGGCGCATTAAACAAAATAATGCAGAGTTATATGTTAGAATCAATAAATCAATACATGAATGAACTCCCTACTCTAAAAGGTTCAGCAATAATTTTAGATGATAATTCAGAAAGAATCTATCCCTTAAGAGTCCACCCCAGATTCACATGGCACGGAGGTGAAGCTCCGATTGCAATAAAACGTGAAAAAAAACTGTAAGTCTTCACCGGAGTGTCTGGCACGGTGAGCATCTTCTGAAATTTTCAAATAAAGTTAAAAAAAGCGTTTTCCCAAATTAAAAAATAGAACAAAAATTTGTAATTATTTTCAAATGAAAACATTTTTAAATAAAAAGAACATAAAAATTTTATGGAAACATCAATTTATGATTTAGCAATGGATTTTCAAGGAAAAACCCCTAGAAATTATCAAGATACTTCTAAACCCTTAAATGTTCGAGATTCAAAAAGAGAAAAAACAATGCAAGATATGTCTGAATTAAATTATTTACTTGACTTACAAAAAGAAATTTCAAAAAAACAAAAATATTAGACCTATATTCTAAATACTCTCTAAAATTTTAAAATCAACCCTAACTCTAGCTTTATATGGTGCGATATCTCCTGCTTGTTTAACTTGTAAAATCTTAATTTTTTTTCCAAACTTTTTGGCTTTTTTCAAAACTTTTTCCTTAATTTTATCGATATCTTCAATCTTGCAAAAATCATAATAATAAATTCTAGTTCCCTTTTTACTCAAACTAAAAGCTTCTTCTAAAAAAGTATCTTTCAACTGAGGCCTTGACATAATTATTGTGTCAAATTTCTTATTAATTTTATTTTGTTTAACTAAACGTTTTATATCCCCCGGAACTAATTCAACTTTATCTTTTAATTTATTTAATTCAACATTCAATTTTCCATATTTGTTTGCTTCACGGTTTATTTCATTTGAATAAATTTTTTTAGCTTTAGAATTTTTAGCAATAACAATTGGATACGGAGAAACCCCTGCAAACATAACTAATACTTCATCATTTTTCTTAACTTTAGAAGCAATTTCTTTTCTTTCATTAGAAAGACGTGGAGAAAAATAAGTAGTATCAATATTAAATCTAAAAACACAATTATTCTCTTTATACAAAACCTCTTTATTTTTTTCTCCGGCCAAATAACGAGTTTTCATTTTTCTTAAACGGCCTTTAAATATTCCTGATTTTTCTAAAACTGTTTTAATATTTTTATGATCCTTCAAAATTTTTTTAGCGAATTCCTTCTTTTCTTTTAACAAAGTTTTATCGGGAAAATTTACCAAAGCAATACTTCCTAAAACATTAAATGCACGTTGTTTTGCCATTGAATAAAGAATTAAAAAATAAATTTAAATGTTTGGATTAGTTTTCAATGCCGAGTTTTTTCCTCATTTTATCTGAAGTCATAGGTTCATAATTGTCACAACCATTCTTGTTGTAAGTATTTTTAAGACCTTTTTCAAAATTCTTAAGCCCTTCAAAATAAGAAGCTCTCTTCTTTTCAAAAATCTTTTTTCTATAACAATTATAAATTTTATTTGAATTCTTAAAAAAGTTTTCTGACTTAACTCCCTCAATCTCATCACTGTGATTATCGCTAGAATGAAGAACATAAGCTCCATTTCCGTCAATCATTTTAATTTTTTCTAATCTTCCCTCTACAATACTTCCCATATTTGCATTTCTTTTATCCCAGTCAATTGGAGTTTCTCTTCTTTTATCAACAAATTTGTAATCTATACTTCCAGATTCTAGTTTCATAATATTTCTTTTAAAAAAAGGTAAGCCTACATTTTCTTTATATGTTACTTTGTCACTTTCAATATGTCCGTCAAAAACTTTATTTCCATTAACATAATCAATCAAACCTGCACCTGCAACAAGAACTCCGGTAATAATAATTCCATTTTTAGCCTTTTTATCTAAAGAACTCCACTTTTCTTCTAAAAATTCTTTTGATTTAACCAGTTGGTCATTAAATTTAAGTTTTAAAAAATCATAATGATCGTTATTCAACCCTTTTAATTTCTTTTTATCCTTTGATAATTCTTTGTTTAATCTTTCTTTTCTGATTCTTTTAATTTTTTTAGCTCTAGCTTTAGCTATTCTTTTTCTAATATTTTCCTTTTTTTCTAACATTCTTTTAAGACTTGCCATATAATACTAATAAAAAAGAGATTTATAAATCTTTTCATTTTGTCATCACTTTATAATGAATAAAATAAAATAGTAGTTTTTATAAAAAACAATACCCAATAAAAAATATGAAAAAGAGTGCATTTTCAATAATTTTTGGAGTATTTTTAATTAATCTCATTTCTGCATATAATGGATTTGGATATTCAAGTGTTTTTAATGAATCTGTGATAGTTTGGGCAGCAGTCTTTCTAATTTTCTTTGCTCTAATTAATTTTATTTTGGGCCGAACAATTTTCAAACAAGATAAAACGACCAGGTCAATAATTGCTCTTTCCATGACTGCATTAATTATTTATGGGTTAGCAAAAAAAGGCATAAATATTTCAAGTATTTATGTTGAAAATTTATTTTTTTCAGACTTTCTTTCAGTTTTAATTCCTTGGTTAGTAATCATCGGAATAATTATCACTTTCATAACTACAAAATGGAGAGCATGGATAATTCTCGGAGTACTTTTAATCTTAGTTTCTTTACTGGGGTTTGTTTATACAAAATCTTGGATACTAACAATAGGGATAATTTTAATTTTAATTGGAATAAAAAGAAGATCAGTCTGGAAAAGAAAACAAAGAGAAAAAGGGATGAATGCTAAAGAGTGGGAAGAATATAAGGGCATTAGAAAGGCAAGGAAAAAAAGAGAAGCTGAAAAATGGAGAAAAGCTGGATATAAAATTGGAAAGGGCATTGGAAGGCCTGCAGGAAAAACTTATGGTGCAACAAAAAGAGCACTAAGAAAAAAAAGCAAGGACTAAATTAAAACTGGAAGATCGTGTTGAATGGAATTTAAAAAAAGGAATGGATTTTTAATCAAAACCACTTATCCAAACCTTTTTGTTTCCTTGATTCATTAACCTTTTTCAATTTATCAATTTGTTTTTGAACTCTTTCTTCCGAAAAATCATGTTCATCAACTAAAATTTTCTTAATTTTTTCTTCGTCAATTTTTGGGAATTCAATATCCGAATCTTGAACATCCGGTTTATGAAATAATTCAAAAATCTCTTTCCAATCAAACATGTCTTCCTCTGGCAAACTTTGAATCCTATGTTCAATTTCTTCAAAGATTCTAATAGGGGTCTTAAATTTTTGAACCAAATCCAAAGCCTTTTTTTGACCTATCCCGGGAACTCCTTTAGGATTATAATCCGTTCCGACTAAAATACCAATACAAATCAATTGATCAAGATTAATTCCCAATTTGTTTAAAACGCTTTCAAGTTCAATTACTTCGGGCCTAATTTCAACATAGCCAGTATATGTTTTTTTCTTTCTAGACAAAGCTAAATTTCTAACAAGAATTGGAGTTCCAAAAAGTAAACTATCATAATCCTGGCTAACACAAGCATAAACATCTTCATTTTTTCTAGCAAGATGAGCTGCTTCTGCCTCTCCTTCTGATGGCGCTTGAATAACCTGGACACCCATTGCCCTTAACAACTCTTTAGATTCTTTAATCATTTCGTTATCCAATCTCAATAACTGGCTTCCATAACGCTTCATTCGAACAACATCTTCTTCTTGTTTTGCAGATTCATACCTTTCTTTTGCAACATCTCTTGCCTCTTTTCTTTTCTTAAATGTTTTAACTTTCAATCCAGGGGCCTCTCCATCAAAAACATAAACTAACTTTATTCCTTCGGCAAGCAAATTAGTATTTCTATAAAGAATCCCAGATAAATGACTTGTAACTCTTTTTTCAGAATCCATTAAAGGGGTCCCATCCAATTGTCTTATTGTAGATAAAAATTGATACAATGTATTAAAAGCGTCAACACAAACAATTTTATTTTTTAAACTAGAAAGTTCTATTTCGTTTCTTGGAATAATTTCTCGAATATTCAATCCCATTTAAAATAAAAAGAAACCTCATATAAATAATTAACGAATATTTCCTCTTCTATTTCTTTCAGCTTTATATCTAATATGATCTTTTACTTCTTTATATAATCCTGTCAAATGCCCATTCTTCAAGTATCTAGAGTTGTCTGAAATAGGATATCCTTTTTTATTTAAAGAAGAGAATAATATGGGAATCCATTTGCCTTTATTTGTTCTTTCTACTTTAGCTTTATACTCTATATTATTTAAAGTTCCTTCTAATTCATTCCAATTGATTCCATTAAGGTTATGGGTATTAACAAAATCTTCAAGATGCATATCTAAACTTGGCTTTTCTAAAGGCGTCATTCTCTCTTGATCTGGTTTTAACCATTCTTTATAACCTTCAAAACTACCTTTAAGCCTAAAATATTCTTCCGCCAAACCTTGTCCTTTTGCTCCTGTAGGATCATCTTCAATAGAATATTCTCTATGCCTTCTTCTTAAATCATCTTCGTATTCTCTTTTATTCATGCTTTTTATAATTCAAAAGAGTATTTAAACTTTTTGGTTTTAGTGTATCTTACAAGTAGTAACAAATAAGAAATACGCTAATCTTAAATAACCTCTAGACTTTCATATCTCATGAAGAAAAGCTTCATACCAATAGACTATAGCTATTTTGACTTTAATGGTGAAAACTATGCAAAAATTATTGGTAGAGATAATTCTGGAAAAAGAGTTTGTATAATTGATTCTTGTCCTGTTTATTTATGGGCAATTCTAAAATCTAAAACATCCGAAAAAAAAATAAATTCAATAATAAAAAAAATTGAAAAAATAAAGTTAGATGCAAAAGGCAGACAAACAAAAGTAGAAAAAGTAGAATTACATGAAAAAAAATTTCTAAGTAAAAAAACCAAAGCACTAAAAATTTTTGCAACAAACTACAAAGACCTTCACGACATTGCAAATCACTTAGGAATGAAAGAAATTGAAAAAAGAAGAGGGTATGATCTTGGTTACATAACCCACTATATTATAGAAAAAAAAATAATCCCTTTAACATGGTATGAAATCGAAGGGGAAATGTTAAACAATTCTATGGAATTTGGAGGAATTGATATGGCCTTGGATGTTGATTTCTGCATTAAAGCAAATTCAATAAAAAAAATACCTGAAAAAAAATTTATTCCAAAAATATTGGCTTATGACATTGAATGTGATGAAATAAAAGTTGGAGAAGGAGAAATATTGATGGTTTCTTTAGTTTCGAACAATTTCAAAAAAGTGATCACTTGGAAAAAATCAAAAAACATGCCTACATACATTGAAATTGTAAAAGATGAAGCAGAATTAATTGAAAGGTTTACAGAATATGTAAAACAAATTTCCCCTGATTTTTTAGTGGGATATTTCTCAGATGGATTTGATCTTCCTTACCTAAGAGCCAGAGCTCAAACACACAATGTAAAACTCTCATTAGGTCTAGACGGATCACAACCTCGATTTTCAAGAGGTTTTGAAGTAACAGGAAAAATAGATGGAATTGTCCATTTAGATTTACTCAAATTTATTAGAACAACCTATTCTCAATATATGGAATCTGAAACTCTTTCCTTAAACGAGGTTGCAAGAGAATTTTTAGGAGATACAAAAAAACCTTGGAAGCATCAGCATTCTTCAAACTTAGAAAATAAAGATTGGAAAAAATATTATGAATATAATTTACATGATTCTCAACTAACTTTTAATCTATTTGAAAAATTCTGGCCAGACATATTAGAATTTTCAAGAATAATAAAAGAACCTACATTCAATGTAACTCGAAATGGAATGTCCTCAAATATAGAATCGTACATATTACATAATCTCAAAAAATTTAATGAGATTCCTGAAAAACGACCAGGGTATAAAGAAATACAAGAAAGAAGAAAACTAGGAAAATACGAAGGAGCATTCGTTTTAGAGCCTACTCCCGGATTATATAAGAAAATAGCAATGTATGATTTTACTTCAAGTTATGGGAGTGTAATTGTTTCTTACAACCTATCTAAATCCACCTATCTAAAAAAACCAGAAAAAAATTCATACTCTATTAAAATAGGAAATGAAAAGGCCCATTTCTCTAAAAAACAGGGATTTTTTCCTGAAATTCTAAAAGAAATAATTCAAAAAAGAAAAGAATATAAAAAACAGCTTAAGAAAAAACCCGATGCAATAAAAAAAGCAAGATCAAATGCTTTCAAACTTTTAGCAAATTCGAGTTATGGTTATTTAGGATTTTTTGGAGCAAGATATTATCAGAGGGAAGCAGCTGCAGCAACAGCAGCTTTTGCGAGAAAATCAATTCGAGATGCAATAGAAAAAATAAACGGAGAAGGATACAAAGTAATTTATTCCGATACAGATTCTATTGCCTTTTTAATGTCCGGAAAATCTGAAGCAGAAGTAAAATCGTTTCTAAAAAAAGTAAATGAAAAACTTCCAGGAATAATGGAACTTGAACTCGAAGGTTTTTTTAAACGGGGAATTTGGGTCACAACACGTGAAGGAAAAGTTGGAGCAAAAAAGAAATATGCTTTAATAGATAAAAAAGAAAAAATAAAAATACGGGGATTTGAAACCGTAAGAAGGGATTGGTGCCAGTTAGCAAGAAAGACTCAGGATAAAATATTAAAGTTAATATTAAAAGAAGGGAATGAAAAAAAAGCCCTAGAATATCTCAAAGAAACAATAAAAAAAATTAAACAAAGAAAAATAAACAAATCTGACTTAACAATTAAAACACAATTAAAAAAACCACTTTCTGAATATAAAGCTACTACACCTCATGTTGTAGCTGCAAAAAAAATGAAAAGGCAAGAGATTCCTGCAAGCCAAGGAAATTTAATAGAATACTATATTGCAGAAACAGAATCAAAAACAAAACTTGTAAGAGATAAAGTAAAACTCCCTCATGAAGAAGGAAAATATGAAATTAAATATTATTTAGAACGTCAAATTTTACCTGCGGTTGAAAACATCTTTCAAGTTTTTGATATTAATTTAAAAGAAATAATTGATGGAAAAAGACAAATGAATCTAGGTGAATTTTAAAATGTCAAAAACAAAAGAACTAATACACGAACTAAAACATCACGCCCCATTTACGGCTCTAGCTACTTTGATTGCGATTATAGTAGTTATATTAATTCGATTTGTAATAAACTCAAATATTTCAGAATCAGCTTTTGAATTAATGCATCCCTTACATGTTATTGTTTCAGCAATTGTAACTTCAGGAATTTTTTATAGGTATAAGAAAATTTATTGGCAAGCGGGTTTAGTGGGAATCTTGGGAGCCATAATTATCGGAAGTATAAGTGATATTATTTTTCCATTCTTAGGAGGAGAATTACTTTCACTACACATGCATTTTCACTTGCCGATATTTGAAGAACCATTCACTATTCTTATTTCAGCTTTAGTTGGAAGTATTTTTGGCATCATTACTCAAACAACAAAAATGCCGCACTTCTTACATGTTGGGTTATCTGTTTTTGCTAGTTTATTTTATTTATTAGCATTCAGCCAAGGACTAACATTATTATATTTCTTAGCTGCATTCATCATAGTTTTCATAGCAGTAATAATTCCTTGTTGTGTAAGTGATATTTTAGTGCCTTTCTTGTTCTTAGGAAAAAAAATTAAATCTTGTAATTGTTAATACAAAACCCCTACAGTAACATATTTAATATCTTCAAATCTTATTTTTTTATCTGAAAATTCATTATTATCTCCTTTTGTAATAAAATAAATTCCTTTTGTGTCCACTCCTTTATCAATAACTCTATGAACTATTAATTTTCCATTAAAAGTGTAAGTAATAATATCGCCTCTATGAATTTCATCTACAGAATTTGGTTTAATTCTGATTCCATTAGCTCCTTTATCCAAAACGGGTTTCATGCTTCCTGTTGCAGCATATTTACTTAAACTTGCGTCATCTAACTTGATTATAATCCTATCTGAAAAAATAACTATTTGATCTTCATTTATTCTATTTTGCGGAGAAGTAACATTTGTAACATTTTTTCCATAGGGCGTTTCAACAGCTGAAAAACTATTTAAAATAAGCATACAGCTAAGAAAACCTGCCAGAAATATTAAGATATATCTAAAAAATTTCATGTAAAAAACATGTAAAAACAATATTTAAATCTTTTGTTTTGTAATTACTCTAAAAAGACAACACAATTGATTAAAACACTCTTTGGTTGACTTTTTAATGAAACTTAAACCAAAATTTATAGAAAGAATGAAAAAAATATCCGAAAATGAAAAGGATTATGAAAAATATCTAAAAATACTTGAAAAATCTCCTTTAAACTCAATTCGTTGCAATAAATTAAAAATCACTCCAAAGGAATTAAAGAAAAAACTAGAAAAAAAAGGGTGGGAAATTTCTCAGCCTTGGAAAGATTATCCTGAAGTTATGATCGTTAATTCAGAACTAAAACCTGGAGAACTAGGGAGGACATTTGAACATTTGCTTGGATATTATTATATTCAAGAACTTGCAAGTATGCTTCCAATTATAGCATTAAAACCGAAACAAAATGAAAAAATTTTAGATTTGTGTGCATCCCCTGGATCTAAAACGACTCAAATAGCAGCAGAAATACAAAATACAGGATTAATAATCGCAAACGAACCGAATTTAGGAAGAATAAAAATACTATCTTCAAATTTAGAGAGGTGTGGGGTTACAAACACAATAATCTCAAGAGATGATGGAATAAAATTATGTAAAAAATTAAAAGAACAAAAAATCGAATTTGACAAAATTCTCGTGGATGCTCCTTGTTCAGGAGAGGGAACTATTAGAAGTAGTCCAAAATCTTCAATAATGTGGAATCCAAACACAATAAAAAAACTCTCGAATCTTCAAAAAAAACTTTTCAAGTCTGCTTTTGAAATATTAAATAGGGATGGAGAAATAATTTATTCAACTTGCACACATGCTCCTGAAGAAAATGAAGAAATTATAAATTATGCTTTAGAACAATTTAAAGACGAAATTGAAATAAAAAAAATTTCTCTTCCTATAAAATGCAGGAAACCTTTAATAAAATGGCAAAACAAAAAATATCCTCAAAAAGTAAAAGAAGCTTGCAGAATCCACCCTCAAGACGCGAATACCGAGGGTTTTTTCATTGCAAAATTTA
>CAZXCF010000005.1:0-1326 GCA_964638995.1 Candidatus Woesearchaeota archaeon
AGGTAAATATTATTTTAAAGAAAAATAAAAAAAATATGAAAAAAATTGTTTGGTTTTCTTCTTTATTATCTATTTTTATCTACGTTATATTTGTTTTTGTTGTTTTGGGATTTAAGGGTTCTGAAACGCCGGAGATTGCAACTTTGGCTTTGGGGCCTCTATTTATTTTTTTAGGGATATTTACCATGTTTACAACTCATCTTGCTTTAGGAAATGCATTAGAGGATCATTTTAAATACGATCATTATCTAAAAAAGAAAAAAGCATGGTTTTTATCTTCGGTTATTCCTATTTTCTTTTATTTAATTGTTAGTTCTTTTGAATTTTTTTCTTTTACCAGAATACTTTCAATCGGAGGTGTTGTTTCAGGAGGGATGGTAGCAGTACTTTCACTTTTGATGGTTAGAAAAGCAAAAAGATTAGGAGATAGAAAACCCGAATATTCTGTGCCCATGAATTGGTTTTTAATCTTTTTATTTAGTTTAATTTTTGTTGCAGGAGTTGTTAGGGAAGTTATTCTTGTTTTGGGATAGATTTATTAATTATTTTATTTTATTTTTTTTATGGCAATAAAAAAAACAGATGTAATTCCAGGAGATTTAGTTGAAGTTCATTTATCAAAAACTATTTATGAAGGGATTTTACTAGAAAGTCCTGAAAAAGGAATTGTTTTGTTAAAACTTGAAACAGGATATAATATAGGGTTTAATAAAAAAGATATTTTGGATGTTAAGCGCTTAAAAAAAGGAAACGTTAAAGATAAAAAAATAGAAATTAAGAAAAATTCTAAAAAGCCAAATATTGCAATGGTTATTACAGGAGGAACTATTGCATCTAAATATGATTCTAGAACGGGGGCTGTTAAATGGTTGGATAGCCCAGAGAATTTGTTTAAATTTTATCCTGAACTTTTTGAAGTAGTTAACATCTCGAAAGTAAAAATTCCTTTTATGAAAGGTTCCGAAAATATGGATTGTAAAGACTGGAAAAAAATTGCAAAAGTCGTTGAAGAACAATTAAATGACTCTGAAATCAAAGGAGTTATTGTAACACATGGAACTGATTTTTTGCATTATACCTCCGCTGCTTTAAGTTTCTTTTTAGGAAAAGTGAATAAACCAGTTGTTTTGACTTATAGTCAGAGAAGTATTGATAGAGCCTCATCTGATGCTAATTTAAATTTAAAATGTTCTGCTTTAGCTGCAATTTCAGATATAGCAGAGGTTACGATTGTAGGACATGCAACCGAGAATGATAGTTATTGCAATGCGATTCTTGGAACTAAAGTTAAGAAAATGCACACTTCTAAGAGGGACGCATTCAAAC
>CAZXCF010000005.1:1336-21270 GCA_964638995.1 Candidatus Woesearchaeota archaeon
AAAAACCTCTAGCAAAAATTTATCCGGATAGAGTTCAAATTGTTTCTGATTTCCATAAAAGAGAAAAATTAAAGGTTAGTTCGGATTCCAAATTTGAAGAAAAAGTTGCTTTAGTTAAATTTTATCCAGGACAAACCCCTGAAATATTGGATTATTATTTGAAAAATAAATATAGGGGAATTGTTTTAGAGATGAGTGGTTTAGGACATGTTGCAACGAAAGAATCCAGAAATTCTTGGACTAAGAAATTAAATGAAGTTATTGGCAAAGGGATGATTGTTTGCGGAACTTCCCAGTGCATTTATGGACGTGTAGATCCTTATGTTTATTCTGCAGGAAGAGACTTAGAAAAAACAGGGATTATTTTTTTAGAGGATATGCTGGCCGAAACAGCTTTAATAAAGTTGAGTTGGGTTTTAGGGCATGATGACTGGAATGACATTGTTAAGGAAAAAATGTTAGAAAATATTTCGAGTGAAATTAATGATAGGCTAGAATCTTAAAGAGGCCCGTATATTTCAGGATGTTTTCTGAATTTTTTATCCTTTGTTAGCTTTTTCTTTAGATATAGAGCAAAACCAGTGGTTGTAAAAAATGAAAACATGGCATAGACTAAAATTGGTTGAAGCATTAATTGGCTATCCAGCAAATTGTTTGTAACCAATAAGGCTAGCCCAGTATTTTGTAATCCGACTTCTATCCCTATTGTTATTGCACTTTTATTATTTATTTTGAAAAATTTTGAATTAAAGAACCCCATAAATAACGACAAAATATGGATTATTAAAAGAACAGGTAAAATTTTCCAGATTGTTTGGAAGGTTATCCCCGAACCTCCTGCAGATTCACTTGCAAAGAATTTTATTGTAAAAATTATTGCGATTACGGAGATACTTATTATTTTGAAAGTTTTTTCTACTTTTTTTGCAAAGTTTTCATTTTTTATTCTAATATAAATTCCAAGAATTACAGGGATGATTATGATAAAAAAAAGATTTAGCATAGTTTTAATGTATGGGAGGTTTATTGAGTTTGAAGAATTTAAATAATATTTTAGGAAAAAATTTGTTAAGAATGGAATTGAAAATAAAACTATGAACGTATTTATACTTGTTAATGAGATAGATAAAGGAGTGTCAAGTTTAGTCAAGTATGAAATAAAATTTGATGTTGTTCCTCCCGGACATAAGGCTAAAATTAAAATTCCCATTTTTATTTCTGTTGGAAGATTTATTCCGAGAGTTTCTATTATTAAAAAAGTTAAAAGTGGAAGGAGAATTATTTGAGAGGCCAATCCGAGAATTAGTTTTTTTGGATATCTAAAAATTTTTTTGAAATCTTTTAAAACAAGGGATAATCCAATAGTGAACATTATCAAGGCCAATGAAACACTTATTAGAAAGTCTATGAATTGAATCATTTTTTAAGTTTCTTTTCTATTCTTTCTAATTTTTCTAAAATCACAATGTTTTCTCTTTCTGCTTTTCTATTTACCGCATAATCATATTCAAACCTTGCCCTGTCTTTTTGTGCTGCACGATTTTGCGACATAAGAATTATTGGTGCTTGCAATGCTGCTAAACAAGAAAGAACTAAATTTAAAAGAATATAGGGATAACTATCCCATGCCTCTCCAAATATTATCCATGTTGTATTAAATATCATCCAAAGAATTAGAAATATTATAAAACTTAAAATAAACCCCCAACTACCGGCAATTGCAGTCAATTTGTCTGCTGCTTTTTGCCCGAGTGTTTTTGGCAAGGATTTAATCTTAGTACTTTTTTTTAATTCTTTTTTCATACTTTTATTCAGAGAAATTATCTTATAAATTTATTTGATTCTTGTTTTTATTTTTAAGGAGTTACAAAGGATAAGATTTAAAAATTTTGAATTCTTATTTAAAGTATGGAAAATAGAAGAGCATTGATAGTATATGGGGCTCCTTTGAAAGGTGAAGATACTGGCAAGTTCGGCAAAGGCATAATAACAGATTTAAAAATTATGAAAGATCTGTCTATCCAAAATGGCTACATTTGTGAAATTTCTTTTATAGATTCAATGAAAGAAAAACTTAAACAAAGACAACAACATCAGCAGGATAAATTTTTATTTTATTTTGTTGGGCATGCAAATAAATATTCTCTTGGAGATAAAAAATATAAAACCAATGAATTATTTGAGGTTCTTGATGGGATAAAAGGAAAAAAGAATATTTTTTTAGATGCTTGTGTAGGGGATTATGAAGGCGGAGAAAAATTTAAAGCACTTAAACTTCCTAGAAATTCAAAAATAGTTACTTTAAAAGAGTCTTATCCAAGTAAAAGTCTTGCTAAATTGCTTTATGGTTTAAATTTGAGAGGACACTCTTTGGACAAGCTTAATAGAGAATCTTTTGAGGTTTTAAAACAACCAAGTATTTATTACAAGGAGACAAAGTAATTTGCTATTAAAATGAAAATTTATTATCTTTCAAAAAACAAATTTAGTGGAGAATATTTTTTAGACGATTCTCCTAATTTAGGGAAAAATAGAATTTATTTATCTTCTAAAAATGAAAGTGAAACTTTTAATGAGCTTAAAAAATATCTCGATTTCAAAAAAAGAAAGACCCTTCTCAATGTAGTTAGAGAGGGATTTTCAGGGAAATTTATTGATAGATTAAGTAAATTGGAACATGAAAATAAAAAATTTAACTTAAAATTTATTAAGGATCCAAATGAATAATCACGAATATTTTTTAAATAAAGCTGGAAATTTTTTTAGGAGTAGAGGCTATTCTGTTAGTTTTGAGGTTCCTTTATCTAAAGGAAAAGGAGCAGTTGATTTATTTGCAAGTAAATCTGATGAAAAAATTTATAGTGAAATTAAATCTAGTCCTGCAAGTTTAAAACAAAAAAAAGTTAGAAAACAACTAGATAAATACGTTAAGGAATTTGGTAAAGAACATAAATATGCGCTTGTTTCTCCGGACGCAAGAGGTAAGATCAAAATAGATTTCCAACAATAATTTAATAAAGCTTTTTTTGTATTTTGGTTATATGGCTAATGAAAAACCAGATTATAAAAAATTGAAATTTAAAAGCGGTTTAGAAATTCATCAGCAATTAGATACTCATAAACTTTTTTGTAATTGTCCTTCTGTTTTGAGAAGTGATGAACCTGATTTTGAGATTGAAAGAAAATTGCATGCAGTTGCAGGAGAATCAGGGGAAGTAGATGTTGCTGCGAGATATCAGGCAGGTTTGAAAAAAATATTTACTTATCAGGGACATAATGAAAATTCTTGTTTAATTGAATTAGATGAAGAGCCTCCAAGAGAGATTAATGAAGAAGCTTTGAAAATTGCTTTGCAAGTGGCTATTTTGTTGAATTGTAAAATACAAACAATTACTCAAATTATGAGAAAAACCGTTGTCGATGGTTCCAACACTTCCGGATTTCAGAGAACTGTTTTAATTGCAAGAGATGGTTATGTTGAGACTTCTGAAGGGAAGGTTGGGATTGATACTCTTTGTTTGGAAGAAGATTCTGCAAGAAAAGTTAAAACAGAAGGAGATAAAGTTTATTACGCTTTAGATAGGTTAGGAATACCTTTAATTGAAATTGCGACAGCTCCAGATATTAAAAATCCCGAACAAGCTAAAGAAGCTGCTTTGAAAATTGGAGAAGTTTTGAGAAGTTGTAATGTTAAGAGAGGTTTGGGAACTATTAGGCAAGATGTTAATATTTCTATTCGAGGGGAAAATAGGGTTGAATTAAAAGGAATGCAGGACATGAAAACTTTTATTGGAATCGTTGAAAATGAAATTTTAAGACAAAAAGAACTTTCAGATAAATGTAAGCCTACTGAAGCTGAAGTTAGAAACGCTTTGAATGACAAGGATTGTAATACAGAATTTTTAAGGCCAATGCCAGGGGCCGATAGAATGTATCCTGAAACCGATTTACCTTTATTGAAAATTTCTAGAGATTTTATTAATTCTTGTAAAAAGAATTTACCCAAATTAATTTCAGAAGTTCAAGAGGAATTAAGAAAAAAAGGTTTGAATGAGGAGATGGTTAAGTTATTGTTAAAATCTAGAAAAATTGAGTTGTTTAAAGAGTTATCCGAATTTTATGAAGATTTGAATTTTGTTGCTAAAATGATTTTACTTTTTCCTAAAGAAATTTCAAAGAAGACAAATAAATCTTTAGAAGGTGCTGAAAAAATTTTAGTCGATTTTTATACGGATATTTTGAATGCTGTTAAAAATAAAAAGATCTCAGAAAGTGATGTTAAGGATGTTATGAAGAAGTTAGTTGAAGGAGAGAGTTTTGATAAAGCGATTAAAGTTAAGAAAGTTGATTTAGGAAATGTTGAAGAGAAAGTTATGAAAATTGTTAAATCAAAACCTGGTTTGAACCCTAATGCTTATATGGGGTTAGTTATGAAAGAGTTTAAGGGCAAGGTTGATGGAAAAGAGGTAATGGAAATAATTAAAAAGTTTGCCAAATAATTTCTTTTATGAATAAGAGGTGGAATTTAGTTATATTTTTAGTAATCTTTTTTGGAATCCTATTTGGAGGTACAATTGTTTATTCAAATGTTGAGGGTTGGAATACTCTTGATTCTGCTTATTTTGTTGTAATAACTGCAACTACTATTGGTTATGGTGATTTGATACCTCAAACTGATACCGGCAAAATTTTTACAATATTTTTTTCATTTTTTGGTGTTGCTTCTGTTTTATACATTATTTCTTTAATCAGTAAATTGGTTTTCAAAAAGCATGTAGAGAAAAAGGCAGATTCAATTAAAAGATCTATTGAAGGAAAGATTGAAAGAGGGACACTTAAATCCAAAACTGGAAAAAAGAAAAATCCAAAATCTTAATAAAGTAAATTATTTTATTTCTAGCATGTTAAGAACACATAAAATTAATGAAGTTAATCAAAATTTGATTGGAAAGGAAGTTACTCTTTGTGGGTGGATTGATTCTTTGAGGGTTTTAAAGTCTGTTATTTTTTTAGTTTTAAGAGACAGATACGGGAAAGTCCAATCAATTATTTCTTCTAAAAAAGATTCTTTTGATAAAGCTAAAGGATTAACTCAAGAGTCTTGTATAAAAATTAAAGGCAAAGTTAAGGCTCGTCCAGAAGGCCAGGAAAATAAGGAAATGGAAGAACAGGGAAAAGTTGAGATAGAGATTAATGAATTAGAGATTTTTAATTTGTGTAATAATTTGCCTTTGGATTTGAAAAATGAAAATAATGAAGAAGACACAAGATTAGAGAATAGATTTTTAGATTTAAGAACAAAAAGGATGCAAGAGAATATTGTTTTGAGAGGAAAGGTTATATCTGCAACATTGGAATTTTTTGAAAAACAAGGATTTACATATGTAGAAACCCCTATTCTTGGAAAATCTACACCCGAGGGTGCAAGAGATTTTTTGGTTCCGTCTAGAAAAGAACCCGGAAAAGTTTATGCTTTACCTCAATCTCCTCAATTGTTTAAACAATTATCTCAGGTTGCAGGATTTGATAAATATATTCAAATTGCAAGATGTTTTAGAGACGAGGATTCAAGAAAAGATAGGCAACCTGAATTCACCCAAATTGATGTTGAAATGAGTTTTGTTGAACAGAATGATGTAATTGATTTAATTGAAAAATTAATGAAACATCTCTTTAAAAAAGTTTTAGATATTGATTTAAGGATCCCATTTAAGAAAATTTCTTATGACGAAGCTATGAAAAAATACGGAGAAGATGATCCAGATATTAGAAAAAAAGGAGAAGATTTTGCTTTTTGTTGGGTTGTAGATTTTCCTGCTTTTGAATATTCTGAAGAAGAAAAGAGACACAAGGCAACTCACCACCCCTTTACTATGCCCCTAATAGAAGGAAACAATAAATTAAACTTTGATGAAAATTCCAAATCTCATGCATATGATTTAGTTTTAAATGGTTCTGAAATTGGAGGAGGTTCAATAAGAATTCATGATTTAGAAATGCAAGAAAAAATATTTGATATTTTAAAAATATCTAAAAAAGAAGCAAAAGAAAAATTTGGTTTTTTAATAAAGGCTTTAGGTTTTGGAGCTCCTCCCCATGGAGGTATAGCACTAGGGATGGATCGATTAGTCCAGTTGATGTGTAAAGAAGAAAATATTCGGGAAGTTATCCCCTTCCCAAAAAATAAAGAAGGAAAAGATATGATGCTTAATTCTCCTTCGGAAGTTTCCAAAAAACAATTAGAAGAAGTTGGTTTAAAGAAAAAATGAAATTCACCTCAATTCAACAAGCAATGAATGATTCTTCAAAAAACAAAAAAGTAGCTGTGCGAGGTTGGGTTTATAGAGAAAGGGGTTCAAACAAAATTTTCTTTTTGGTTTTAAGAGATTCTACAAATATTATCCAGTGTGTTTTGAAACGAGAAGATTTTGAAGATCAGTGGGAAGAAATTAATAAATTAAAAATTGAAAGTTCTGTTGAATTAGAGGGAATAATTAAGGAAGATAAAAGAGCTCCGACAGGTTACGAGATTCAAGTTTCCAAGATAAATATTGTTCATGTTGCAGATGATTTTCCGATTAATAAGGATTTGAATGAAGAACTTTTAGGAGATAGAAGGCATTTGTGGTTAAGATCAAGGAAAATGACTGCCGTTTTAAAAATCAGGGATAGTATTTTAGAGGCAATGAGATCTCACTGGAGAAAAAAAGGATTTTATGAATATCATAGCCCGGAGATTTTGGGGATGTCTTGTGAAGGGGGGGCCACATTGTTTAAGATAGATTATTACGGAAAACCTGCATTTTTGTCGCAAACTTGGCAACTTCATGCAGAGCCAGCTATTTTTGCTTTAGAAAAGATTTTTTCGATACAACCTGCATTTAGAGCCGAAAAATCTCATACTTCGAGACATTTATCTGAATTGTGGATGGCAGAAATGGAAGCTGCATGGTGGAATTTTAAAGATTTGCAAAATGATGCAGAAGAATTAATTAAAAATGTAATTAAAAAAGTTCTCAAAGACAACGAACAAGACTTAAATATTTTGGAGAGAGATTTGAAAACCCTAAAAGCTAGTTTGAAAAAGAAATTTCCTAGAATGACTTATACAGAATCTTTAAAGATTTTAAAAGATAAAAAGAAAATTAAAATTAATTGGGGGAAAGACTTGAGAACAATTGAGGAAGATAAACTTTCAGAGCTGTATAATACCCCTATAATTGTTACAGATTACCCTAAATCAGTTAAGGCCTTTTATATGAAAGAATCTCCTGAAACACTGAAAAAACCCGAAGAAAAGAAAACAGTTTTAGGGTTTGATATGATTGGACCAGAAGGTTATGGTGAATTGATTGGCGCAAGCCAGAGAGAGGAAAGTATCGATAAACTGAAAGAAAATTTGGTCAAGCAAGGTGAAGATGCTTCTAATTATGATTTTTATTTTGATACTCGTAGATACGGGAGTGTTCCTCATGGAGGATATGGGATTGGAGTTGAAAGATTGCTTTCTTGGATTTGTGGTTTGAAAACTATTAAAGATGCAATCGCTTTTCCTAGAACAATGACCCGAGTCAATCCTTGATTGTTTAATTTTTGGGTAGTGCAACAAAAATTTACCCTATTTTTTTTAAAATTTAATCAGGTATGACTGCAGCCATACCCTTATTTTAGAGCAAACTCTTAAAAACATCTGTTGTTGGATTTAGTGATGGTAAAAGTGAGAAATATTGAACTTAAATGGTTAGGACACGCGGGATTTTTAATGAAGAATTCAAAAGTAATTTATATAGACCCTTATAATATTCCCGAAAATTCTGAAAAAGCAGATTATATTTTAATTACGCATTCTCATTATGATCATTGCAGCATGGAAGATTTGAATAAAATTGTTAGAAATGGAACTAAAATAATAATGCCCGCGGATTGCCAAAGTAAAATTCTTAAATTTGAAGAATCTGTTCAAATGCAAATTTTTGAAGAAGGCCATGAATTGAATTTGGGTGAAATCAAAATAACATCTTTTCCCGCTTATAATATTGATAAACATTTTCACCCTAGAGAAGCAGGCGGATTGGGTTATTTGATTCATTTTAAAGATGTTTTTATTTATCATGCAGGAGATACCGATATTATTCCTGAAATGCAAAGGTTGACAGGGTATAAACAACAAGAAAAAGAATTTGTAGCTTTGCTCCCTATTGGGGGGAGGTTTACTATGAGTGCCGAGGAAGCTGCTGAAGCTGCTGAAATTATAAAACCCTCTTTAACTATTCCGATGCATTACGGTTCTATTATTGGCGACGAAAAAGATGCTGAAGAATTTAAAGAATTATGCGAAGAAAAAAATATAAAGTGTGAAATTCTTGAAAAAGGATGAGTGAGAATAATTCCTTTGGAGAAATTTGGAATAAATTAAAAACGTGCAAAAAAGTTTTAATAACTTTGCATAAAGGTCCTGATGGAGATTCTTTAGGTTGTTGTGGGGCTATGAAATATGCTTTAGAAAAATTAGGCAAAGGAATTACTTTAATTGGTTATGATGAGCCTTCAGAAGATATAAGTAATTTTGATTTTGTTAAGGAAATTGAATTTGGAAAGAAATTAGAAGATTTTGACTTGAATGAATTTGATGTTATTTTACTTTTAGATTCAGGGACACCCTCTCAATCAAAGACTTCAGAAGAAATTTTGAAAAAAGGTTTTGTTATAAATATTGATCATCATGGAACAAATTCTTATTATGGAGATTTGAATTATGTGGATCCTTTAAAATGTTCTACTTGTTCTGTTTTATTAGAGCTTTTTGAAAATCAAGGAATCAATGTTGACGAAGAAATTGCTTCCAGATTATTAATTGGAGTTTATTCTGATTCTGGAGGTTTTACTAATAGGAATGCTTTAGGAGCTTTAGAAGATGCTAAAAGGCTTTTAGAAAAAGGAGCAAGATATTTGGAAGTTGTTGAAAAACTTAACAGGAATTCATTAAGAATGAAAAGATACAATGCTTATTTGACCAGTAATTTAGAAACTAAAGGAAATATTGGTTGGACTTATTTACCAAAAGAAAAAGTAAATGAATTCGACTTAAATCTTTCAGAAGTTAGGCAAGGTATAAGGGAATTAAAGAATATAAAAGAGTTAGATCTTGTTTTTACAATTTCGGAAGTTGAGGAAGGAATGAAGATTTCTTTTAGAAGCGTTACAGGTGTTGATGTTTCTTTATTTGCTAAGGAACTTGGAGGCGGAGGACATAAACCTGCAGCTTCTGCGTATATTAAGGATGTTAGTTTAGAAGAAGCAAAAGATAAGGTTCTAGAGGTCATTAATAAAATAGGGATTAATAGAGAATGATTAATTCATTTAATCTTGAAAAAAGGAATTCACAAAAAAAAGATATTTTTGCTCAAAGAAAAAAAGCAATTTTAAAAAAAGTAGATAAATCTTCTATCGGAGAGTGGGATAAAAAAATAATTTCTCTTTGTGATAAAATAAATAAGTCTAAAAACTATTACACTACATCGTCTTGTTCAGGAAGGATTGTTTTAATGCTAGATCAAGAAAAAAAAGGAAAGGGGTTATTTTTTGCTGTTTCGCACGACAAAATTTCTTTACTCTGGTTAGAAAAACATCTTACTTTTTTGAGTAAAAAACATAAGAGATTAGTTAAGTTTAAATGTGAGCCTCCGATTCTTCATGTTGTTTGTAGGGGTTTAAATTCTGCTTCTGAACTTTTAGAAAAAGCAAAAAAAATCGGATGGAAAAGATCCGGGATAAATGCTTTCGGAAAAAATATCGTTCTTGAACTTAATTCTACTGATAAATTAGAATTCCCTATTATAAACAAAGGAAAGATTTTAGTTTCTGAGGATTTTTTAAAATTAGTTGTTAAACAAACTAATGAAAAGTTGAAAAGAGGTTGGGAAAAAATAATGAAACTTGAACTTTCCATCTAAGCAAAAAAATCATTGATGTTTTAGATAATCTGCCTTTTCCAGAGAAAAGTTGAAAAAAGTTAGAAAAAATATGGAGAAGACTTCATTTGCAGGAATAGTTATGTCTGCAATCATTCAAAATGAATTAAATAGGCTATCAACGAGTAGTTAGATTTATAAAGATTTGGAAACTTGATTTAATATGGCAAAAAAAGAGGCAAAAAAAGATAACACCCTTCCAATTTTAGCCCATTTATTAGGCTTATTTACAGGTTTTTTGGGCCCTTTAATTATTCTTCTTGCTGCTGATGATAATTTGTCAAAGAAACATGCGAAAATGTCATTAAATTGGCAGTTTAGTGCAATGATTTATGGAATTGTTTCTTTTATTTTACTTTTTATTCTAATCGGATTTATTTTGTTGCCTGCTTTAGCGGTTTTGAATCTTGTTTTTGTGATCATTGCAACTATCAGAGCAAGTGAAGATAAATTGTGGAAATATCCTTTAGCAATCCCTTTTTTCAATGTTAAATAAGTATTTTTTATTGGCATAATTCTTATAAACAGATTTTAATTTAGATTATTAAGGAAAATTTTTTGAAAAGTAAGATTTTCAATCACCCCTATAAATTAACATTTATAGAGATGAAAGACAAGGGTAAAACCTTGCATTCATTCCTATAAAACTTACGTTTATAGAAATGAAATCAAATCAAAAAATTTTCAATCACCCCTATAAATTAACATTTATAGAGATGAAAGGAGGTAAAACAAAATAGATGGTATTAGATTTTGCAAAAGAGGCAATACAAAACTCAGACACTCATAGTATTAACTTTGATGAATTGAGAGCTGGTAAAGCTAACATTAAAGTTATTGGATGTGGGGGAATGGGTAGTAATGCAGTAACTTGGCTCTTTAACAAAGGTATTAACGGTGCTACTATTTATGCCGCAAATACAGATGCTTTACATCTTAGCGTGACTAAAGCCGATGAGAAAATTCTTATTGGCAAGGAACTAACTAGAGGGCTTGGTGCAGGAGGAAAACCCCAAAAGGGTAGAGAAGCTGCTAAAGAAGCTCTTGTAGACGTTAAAAAAGCAGTAGGTCAGGCTGATATGGTATTTGTAATTGGAGGTATGGGTGGTGGAACTGGAACAGGTGCAGCTCCTGTTGCTGCTCAACTTGCTAAAGAAGCAGGTGCGGTAGTTATTGGTGTTGTGACAATGCCTTTTGAATCTGAAAAAGCTAGAATAGATAAAGCTGAATTTGGATTACAAGAGTTAAGAGATGTTACTGATACTTGTATTGTTTTAGATAATAACAGACTTGTAGATATTGCAGGCCAACTACCTATTGAACAAGCGTTTGCGGTTGCAAATGAACTTGTAAGCACCATGATTAAAGGTATTGTTGAAACTATTACTTTGCCTAGTTTGATTAATTTGGATTATGCAGATGTTTCAGCGATAATGAGAGACGGAGGTGTTTCAGTAATAGGTATTGGTGAAAATGATTCGCAAGATAGAGTGAATGAAGCTGTTCGACAAGCCCTTACTCATCCTCTACTTGATGTGGATTATAAAGGTGCTAGTGGTGCACTTATTCATGTGACTTGTGGACCTGACATGAAACTTGAAGAGTTTGATATTATTGGTAGGAGCGTTTCTGAGAATTTGAATCCAGAAGCACAAGTTATAATTGGAGCTAGAATCAGTAAAGATTTTGCTGGTAAAGTTAGAGTAATTACAATTATGACAGGAGTTAAATCTCCTTATGTGTTAGGAAAAGATTCTTTAGAAGCAAACCAAGGTCAAAAAGAAATTTCTGACTTGGGTATAGATGTCCTATAAATAAAACAATAATTTTTCTTTTTTTTCTTTTTTATTTCATTCTTTTTTGTTTATATTTGTTGAAATATAATACCGAATCTAAATTTGTTTTTCTTTTAGGTTTTGTTTTGTGTTTTTTACTTTCGTATCCTATGGGGAATATAGCCTCTACATCAATCTTTTCTGGAATTTCTAAGGCATGTTTAATTTGATCCTCTACAAAATGACCTACCCAACATGTTGCAAGGTTTCTTTCATTTAATTTTAATAAAAAGTTTTCAATTGCAGCTCCTGCTTGCTGTTTAGTATATTTTTCTCCTTTTTCGGGATAAGCATTCGAAGTCCTCGAGGGGTCTGAACAAATTACTACAACATATTTTGCCTGATTGATAAAATTTTGTTGAGCAGCTTCAGATAATTCTTCTATTTTTTTCTCATTGTCTACTAAAATAAATTTTAGATTAAATAAATTTCCTGCCATTGGAGCATATCTTGCAGCATCTATGGCTTGAATTATGTTTCTCCAATCCGGTTTTTTTTGTCCGAAATATTTTACACTTTTTCTTGTTTGTATTGTTTTATTTATATCCATATTTTTTATAAGGATTGAGTATATTTAAAAGTTTAGAATTTTATTTTAGGCCCGTTTTAACAAAATGAAGATTTAAAACGACCCGGGCAGGACTCGAACCTGCGACCTAACGGTTGCTGTATTTATTTTTGAATATTACCAAATTTAACAGCCGTTCGCTCTAACCAACTGAGCTACCGGGTCTTAAGTTTTTTAATTTATTTCTGTATTTAAAGTTTATTCTTTGGGATTTTTTAATCCTAAATCAATTATTGGTTCTTGCCGTATTCTTTCTAATCGGGCATAAACATTTTGATGTTTAGTTCCTTGACATAAAAGAATTATTGATTCCATCGCTTTTTCCATGTTTTCTGGATATCCTATTATTCCTACGTAGCTATCTTTTATTTCGAAATAGCAATCAGTTAAAGAAGATAAAGTTTTAAGTGTTTTTCCGTTCTTTCCGATAATACGGGATTTTATTCTTTCAAGATTTTTTTGTTTGTAATAATCTTTTATGTTTATTTTTTCAAAATCTAAACCAATCTTTTTCATCTCTAAGACTTGTTTAAAAGGGAAACCAAAATCTATTGCTTCGATTGCTTTTTCTGCAAGAAATTCATCTTCCGCCTTCCCATCTACATAAACTTCTTTTCCTCTATTTTTTATTTTTACATTGAATTCATCTTCAAGTTTTTCTCTTGAAACAACTATTCTTTTAATTTTGTCAATAATTAATTTTTTCATTTTATATAAAATAAATAGGAGATATATAAATTTTTCATTAGAACTCTTCTTCTTGCGTTTCTAAGTATCCATTTTTTCTTAACCACTTAACTTGTGCAGGAGTATATTTTAATAAAACATCTCCTCTCGTTTCATCTAGTTCCCAGGGCTCTATGATCACCACATTTCCTGGACGTAGCCAGAGTTTTCTTTTTAGTCTTCCTGGAACCCTGCAATTTCTATCTTTTCCATCTAAACAATTTACTTTCATTTTATTTCCCCCGTGTCTTTGTTCAATTATTCCAATTATTTGGTTTTCTTTAGGAAGCGGGGCACGAGTAAATTTTGGTCTTTCTTGTTCTTGTTTTTTTGGAGATTTCATGGGATAATATGAAGAGCAGGGTTTATAAGAATTGGGTTTTTTAGAGTAGTACAAGCGAGAAAGGAATATCTTTAATGGTTTTTACAGAATTCCCCGAAATAATCCCTGTTTTTATTGCAGTGTTTATCGATTTTTTCCCTACAATGTTAAAGGTTGCATCCTCTTTTTTCATATCTTTAATTATCTCAATTATTTCCTGCTCTGTTTTTTTATCCCCTTTGTAGAAACTTTCTTTTATGTTTAATTGAAATTTTCCATCTTCAAAATACCTTCCAATTAATTCAGAATCACAAATTGCTATAACATCTCTATATGACTTAATTACATTTATGAACATTTTAATATAAATAAAAATAAATTTATAAATTTTTGATAAACTTAAAAGTTTTTTTTCGCGTCACCTGCTTCCATTGCATTTTCTGCCTTTTCTTTAGACATCATTGCACACATTGTAGTTCCGCAGTCAGGACATTTTCCTTTTGCCATAAATCCGCCTTTTGCAGTTTTATTCATTACAGCATCTTTCATTTCTTGTCCTTTTTTCTTACATTTTACACAATAAGCTGTTATTGCCATTTTTAACCTCCCCATTTAATTTGATTTTATTAGTTTTAGGCGTTTTTCTTTTTTAAACTTTTAGATATTAAATTTTTGTACGAATTGGATGCTTAGCTCCACAAGCAAGGCAATGTAAAAAACTAAGCCTACCCTCTTTTATTATCTCTGTATCTGGTTTTCCACATTCGTTACAAAGAACAAATTCTTTTGCATATTGTTCTATTTTAGGATTTATTTTTGAACTTGAAATTTTGTTTTTTAGTATTAATTTTTTTCCTTCTATTACTCCAGATGTTGCAAGGCTTTTTAAAAGATATTTTTGAAAATGTTCTGGAGGCCTTCTTAATTTTGAAGCTATTTGAAAAAAATTAGTAAGGATTGTTTTTTTACCTTCAAAGTATCCTTCAATTTTTGGGATTTCAAATCTTTCTCCACTCCCTTCTACTTTTTTTACTTTATTGTAAGCTTCATCTAAGAGTTTTTCGTATTCTGTCATAGTCTTTCTAGAAATAGTTTGTTTTTAAGTTTATCCCAAATATCTAACTTTTCCTGGACGAGGTTCAAATGCAATTCCTTCTTCTAGAAGTTTTTGGATTTCTTGATTTATTAATTCAGGAGAAACATCCCTAATGTTCATTATTATTTTATCTACTTCTATTCCTCCTTCCTCTTCTGCTTGTTTTATCATTTCTATTATTTTATCTTTCAATGCTGTTACTTGTTCTTTTTCTATTTTTTTTGGTGCTGATTCAGATCTTTCTTTTTCTGTTTCTATTTTTCTTACTAGAAGGTATTTTGGATCTTGCTCTTTAATTATTTCTGGAGAGATATAGGTATTATCGTTCCAGTGTCTTAATACTCCTATAACAAGAATTGTTTCTCCATGATGAATTTCTTTAAATTTTTCAACATCATCTCCAAATGCCTTTAATTGGATTTGTCCGGATCCATCGTCTAGTGTAAAGAAGATGTATTTTTTCTCTCCATCGCTTTGATATTTATCTATAACATTTCCAATAACATTTACTCTTACTATTTTTTTGTCGCCTAGTTCTAGAAATTGAAACCTTTCTTCATTAATTATTGGTTTTCCTATTAGTAAATCACCTATTCTTAATTTGTATGCGATATTTCTTTTGAATTTTTGTTCTGCCATTTTAATGAGTTTTTATTTTATTGGAAATTTTTTGGGGTTTATAAATATTTATCTAGAAAACCCCTATATGTCCATGTTTTGGCCGATATATTTCACTACTTTGGATTAATTTTTCAATTGCTTCATTTATTTCATGCTCTTTTAATTTATCTTTTAATTCTTCTCTAATTTCTTTTAGAGGTATTTCTTTTCCCATTTTTGCAGAGAGTGCAGTAATTGTTTCTTTAACTGTGAAAATTTTGTTTCTTTGAGAATGGCTTGTTGACGACCCTATTCTATCTATGTCGAAAGTTTCTGATTCATAATCATATCCTACTTGCATCAAATAGTATTTCATAAGTTCAATTGCATCATGTGCTTCTTTTTCTGTTACGGTTTCACTTAGTCTTAATTTTGCGGCTGCTTCAGACATTCTAACTAATGCTTGTAATTGTCTTGCAGAAATAGGTATTGGTCTTGTTCCACTGTCTGATGCAACAGGTTTATTTCTTAAATCTATATAGAACTTTCTTAATTTTTCAATTGCTTCATCTGAAAGTTCGGGTTTTATTCTTTGTTTTGCATATGCAACATATTTTCTATAAAGTTCTCTTGGAATAATCATGGGGTTTTCATTTTTTTTATGTGCTTGTAGGATGTGGTTGGCAACTTTATCATCTTGAACTTTGTTTGGAAGATCTCTCATTGTAAAAATTACATCGAAACGATTAATTAAACTTGGAGGAAGATCAATTTGTTGGGCTATTGATTGGTAAGGATCAAATCTACCGAACTTTGGATTTGCAGCTGCTAGTACAGACGTTTCTGCATTAAGTGAAGCTTGAACATTTGCCTTTGAAATGGTTACTGTTTGTTGTTCCATGGCTTCGTGCATTGCTGATCTATCTTGGGGATCCATTTTTTCTAATTCGTCAATAGAAACTAACCCCTTATTTGCTAAAACTATTGCACCTGCTTCTAGCGACCATCCTTTTAGGAACTCATCTTTAACTACGCTCGCAGTTAAACCTGCACCCGAAGCAGATTTTCCTACAACATATCTTCCTTTGGGTGAAATATCCGCCATAAATCCTAATAAAACACTTTTTGCTACCCCTGGGTCACCTATCATTAAAATGTGTATATCCCCTCTGTTTTTTGAATTGCCTGCTTTTTCTTTTTTTACTCCTCCAAAAAGCTGAAATACTAGCGATTTTTTTATTTCAGGATATCCCCAAACTTCTGGAGCAATACTTTCTGAAAGTTTTTCAAATATTTTTGGATCTTGAGATAACTCTAGTATCTGTTTTTCGTCTTCTTCATTTATTTCTACTTCTTCAAAAGTTTCTTCTAAAGGCGTTAAATTGTTTGCTTCAATTGCTAATTCAAACCTTGTTGATAGTCCTCCTGTAGATAAAGGGACCGTAACTTCTTTTAAAACTCCAATTACTTTTATTTTTGCACCAGGAGTTGTTTTTTCTTCCATTCTTGGTTCTACTAAATCTTCTTTTACAAAAATGTTTATTCTTTTTGGTTGTTCTCCTCCTGAAAGAGATTCCGGAGATTCTTCTACTACTAATCTTTGGGTATCTACCATTTCTTTTGAAATTAGTTTAAAACCACCCTTTCTTCCGCAAGAACACCTACTAGGATCACGAAATTTTTTTTCTAATTGTAAAACAGAAATTATTGTTCCACAGCTAGGACACTCAAATTTTGCATTAACTACTTGTGGACGAACATCTGATGCTTGCCTGATTATCCCTTCTATCGCAATCATTTCGTTTAGATGTTTTGATCGAATATTACGTATTTTTACTTCTTGGGCTTTTGGGAGATTTTCTAGTCGTACCCTTACTTTGTCTACAAGTGGAGATTGCTCTATTGCTTGTTCAATTATTTTAAGGGTTTCTTCAGGATCTTCGAGAACTTCGTCTGACAATTGTTTAGAAAACATAGCAAGCATTTCAAAATCAATAAAAATAATATTGCTTCCCTTTCTTTTTGATTTCAATAATTCTTTTTTATGAGCCTCAAAGAAATTTTTTGCTTCAATTAAAAGGTTTTCTTGCTTATTCATACTCTCTTCTTTTATTATGTCATCCTCTCCCATATTTTGATTAAAACATGTTCTTTTTTATAGATTTATGTATATTCTTGAATAGTTTTATTAAATAAGTATTACTTTAAAATGACAAAAAGGTTAAATTTAAAAATGTTTTATTCGTTATTTTTTTATGAAAAGTAAATTAATTGAGAAAATAAAGAAGCTAGGAAAAAATTTTGAACCTAGTGAACAAGAAGTAAGAGATGAATTACTAACTTTTTATTATGGTGAAGATTATGCAAATTGCAGGAGGCTATTGTTTGTTCTTTCTAGTTTTTATGATAAGAATTATTCAGGATATCGAAATTATAGTGATGCATTTGATTGGGCCTTTCAAGATTTAGAAAGATTTACGTGGGAGATCGATGAGGACTTGTTTAGTGACGATAAAATGCAAAAATTTTATATGAAATCTTTAGGATTTAATCCAGTTTATTCTAAAATTTTAGAAGAACCTTTATTATTCTATTTGGATTAATAATTTTTTAGGGCTGCTTTTATTTTTTTGAGAAGTTGTTTCATACTATCCTCTAATTGCCTTCTGTTTTTTGTTCCCGTACAAACTAATTTTCCGTTTGTAAAAAGTAAGAATGTTGCAGTTGGATCTATTAATTTATATACTAGGCCCGGAAATTGTTCTGGCTCGTATTCTGTATTTTCCATTTCTAGAGCTAAGAAATTTAAGTTTAATTTTAAATCAATTATTCCTGATGCAACAATGTTTTGAACAGTTATTTTTGGTTTGGTTGTAATATTTACATTTATTTTTTTAAGTTGTTTTATTACAGCATCAATTACTTGTCTTACTTGAACAGTTGACTTTGTTCCTGTACAGACTAAATTACCTGATGAAAAAACTAAAACTGCAGATTTTGGCTCTTTAATTCTCAAAACTAAACCAGGAAAGGTTTCTGGGTTATATTCTGTATTTGGTTGTGTTCGAGCAAGTTTGGTTAAAGGAACAGGTTTTCCTAAAGAAGCAGTTGCTACTATATTCTGAATTTTATAAGAAGATTCTTTTTTTTTCTTTGAAACACTCTTTTTTTTCTTTGCCTTTTTTGCTACCATCTTATGCTTTTTATAATGAACGGGCATTTATAAAGGTATTGAACTAATTTAACTTCTTTTTTGATCTTTATACTCTTTTTCAACGTCTTTTAAATCCGCAATTTCTGAAATGGGTTTGTCCGGCCTTAATTTTGTTAATCTTGGAAATCTAAGTGCCCATCCAGAGCTATAATTTGGTGATTTTTGTATTTCTTGATAGGTTACAGTTACTACAAGCTCAGGTTTAACCTGGATTGTTTTTCCCTTTTCTTTTTCAATTAATGGTTCTAACTTTTTAGTTAATTTTTCAAAAGTTATTTTTTCCTCGTTCTCTTTTTCAGAAATCCCTGTTCCAACTTTTCCAACTTCTAAATATTCAGAAGATTTTTTTCCTTTACATCCAAGAGTAAAACTGGAGATCCATCCAGATCTTTTTCCTGTTCCATATTCTCCTCCGACTATTACTAAATCTATCTCTCTTTCTTCAGGCTTTATTTTTAATATATGACCTACTCTCGATCCTGGCTGGTATTTTGCATCTAAATTTTTCATCATCACCCCTTCTTGATTTTCGTCTAACGCCTCTTCATAAAATTTTTGAGTTTTGTCCACATTTTTTGTGATTATTTGTTTGGAAGGAATTATTTTGTAAGGATGTTCTTTTATTATTTTTCTTACTATTTTGCTCCTTTTTTCAAAAGGTTCATTTAAAAGAGGTTCTCCATTGTAATATAAAACATCAAAAACATTTACCTCTACAGGGAGTTCCTTTTGAAGTTTTTCTATATTGTATTTTCTTTTTATTCTTTGAGATATAGCTTGAAATGGCCTGTATTCTTTTGTTTTTTTATCATACCCTACAATTTCTGTATCTAAAATAAATTCTTTTCCTTTTACGTATTTTTCAATGTATTCTTTTATTTCTGGAAATTGTTTAGTTACATTTTCTAATCTTCTTGTAAAAAGTTTTATTTCTTTTTCTTTTTTGTGTATTAATAATCTAAATCCATCATATTTGAATTCAATTGCTGCCGGTTTTCCAACTTTTTCGAATCCTTCTTGGATATTTTTTGCTTTTTGCGCCAACATAACTTTTATGGGCTTTCCTACTTCAAGAGCTATTTTTTTTAGGTCTTTTATTTTTCCTTCATTGCATGCTTCAAATACTTTTCCAATATCATTTGATTTATCTATTGCATCTTGTATTTCTTTTGCAGCTTCTTTTTCCTTAGATTTGAAATATGCCTTTGCTAGCGCTTCGCGGATTGTGGATTCTTTTATCCCTATTCTTAAATCGCCGATTAAAGTTCTAGTAAGATATTTTGCTTCTAGAGGTGAAGCTGCGCTCAACAATTCAACAATTAAAGAAATTTTTTTTGAAACAGTCCCTTTTCCTTCAAGCTCTGGAAGTTTTCTTAAATTATCTATCACTTTTTTTGTTGTTAGGCTTTTTGAAGACCCCAAAGTTGATTGCGTTTTCTTGTTTGAAAAATGTTCAGCTACTTTACCTATGTCTCCAATTTTTTTCCATTTGTTTATTATTTTATCTTTTGGTGCCCCTGTTGCTTTTGCTATAGCTTGAGTTGCTAATTTATTTGAGATCCCTATGTCTCTTTCATCATATGTAGGATATATCTCTCCTAT
>CAZXCF010000006.1:0-20021 GCA_964638995.1 Candidatus Woesearchaeota archaeon
AACAAAAAAGATGAGCATATTATTATACTTAAATAAATACCTAGTATTTACCCTAGTTATTTTAGAGAATAAATTAAGATGCCTCAAATCTTGCATGTCTAATATCCCTTCCATTTTATATTTTTTAGAGAAGAAACCTATTTATAAATCTTGTTATCGACGATTTAAAGAAAATTTCATTTGTTTGTGTTCTCTACAACTTCCGATTTTGCAGTTTTTTTCTTATCCTCATCCTTTATTAATGGGCCAATAACTTTAACCAATAATCCTGGAAGCCCCGTACCTACAGGAACAGGTTGATTTAAGATTATGTTTTCTATAACACTATGTAATTTCTCTTTGCTTCCTTTGATAGTAGCATTTACAAATTGTCTTACAGGAGTTTCAAAAGTAGCTCTAGCAAGAATAGATGCTTTTTGTGCAATAATTCCCATTCTTGTAACACCTTTAACTTCCCCTGTATTTGTAATAGCATCAGCAGCCAATTTAAGATGTCTAATATTGATATCTATACCTTGAGTTTTAAGAACTTCTTGGATTTCATCGACTACTAATTGTCTAGCAGCCTCAATACCAAATACATCAGCAACTTCATAAAGGTCATTAGATAATATTTTATCTTTATTTACTTCTTTGAATTTAAGCATTTTATCAAGATTTGTACCAAGAGTAACAACAACATAATTACTACCCCGCTTAACAACAACAATTTGTTTAATTCCTTTAACCCCTGAAATTATTGCCCCTTTAATTTTTTCCTTAATTTTATAAATTTCTTTAAAGGAATTGTTTTCCAAATTTAACACAAGGATATTCCCATTTTCTTTTACATTGTACTTAAGGTCATTTAATCTTTCAACAACTTTTTTAGCTGTTGTATGAGTTTTCCTTAGGCCTTCTCTATCTAATTTAATTTCAATTGTTTTAGAACTGAAGTTAATATTAACCTCGGATGAAATTTCATTCAATGTAACCTCTTTAATTTTTTCAGCAAAAATAGCAGCTTCTTTTTCATTATCGTATTCTTTATTCAAGTAAATTTCCATTTTAGGAGAAGAAGGCTTTTTCCTAGCATCGAATATTTCTATTAATCTTGGAAGACCCGTTGTAACTTGCATTTCTGAAATACCTGCCAAGTGGAAAGTATTTAATGCCATTTGAGTTGAAGGTTCACCAAATGATTGAGCAGTAATTAATCCAACAGCCTCTCCAGAATCAATATTTCCATCATTATGTAATTTTGCTACATCTTTATTGTCGTCTCCATATTTGAATTGAATTATGTTGTTATTACTATCTCTTACTGTTTCATCATACTCTGATCTCATATCTTGAAACGCATTTGAAAGTCTTCTATATAGGTAACCCGATTTAGGAACTACTAATGCATTATTCATTAATGAATCTCTTCCAGTCATTGCACCAAAGAAAAATTCATCGGGTCTTAACCCTTTAATGAATGAACTTTTAATAAATCCTCTAGATAATGGAGATAGATCTCCTTTCTTGAAACAAGACAAAGTTCTTTGAGTATAACCAAAGTCGATTCTTCCTCCCATTATCGCTTGCTGTCCAACACAACAAGCCATCTGAGTAACATTTAACATTTTACCTTTACTACCAGACTTAATCATATTATTAAGAGGATTAGATTCAGGGAATTTTTCTTTAACAATTGCACCAATTTTTGTTCTTATGCTATTAAGTGTTTGAAGAATATTTAATTCTCTTGATTCTTCTAAACTTTTTCCTGGAATAATTTCTAAATTTCCATTATTGTAATCTTCAATTATTTTTTCTGTTTTTTTGTAAGCTTTCTTTATAACTTCATCGCTTTCAGCGATAATAGATTCGTCTAAATCAAAATCTTCTACACAATTTGTAATTCCATATTGCATTAAATATGTTCTTCCTAAATTGAAGGCATCCCTAATGGTTTCAAATGTTTTTGTTCTTCCCACAGTTTTGTCTAATTCTTTTACAAGATCTCCGTCCTCATCACCAAATAAACTACTATCAATAACTCCTTTTATTATTTTTCCATCTTTTATTTGAATAGAATCATTTGAAAAATTAACCTGAGGAAAAATTTTTGAAAATAAATCATTTCCAGAAATCTTAGATTTGATTGGTTTGAATTTTATCCCTGCTTGGTGTAGTAATTGATTTGCGTTTTCTTTTGAAAATTCATTGAAGCCTAAAACATAATTACCTGTAATTGCATCTTCAGTACATCCAATCCAATTAGTATTATCTCTTGGAGAAATTAAATTTCTTTTAACATCCAATAATATTTTTGCTTCAGCTCTTGCTTCTTCTGTTTGTGGAGAGTGAATATTCATTTCATCCCCGTCGAAGTCAGCATTATATGGGGCACAAGCAGCGGGATGTACCCTAAAAGTTCTTCCAGGAAGAACCTTTACAAAATGAGCCATTAGACTACCTTTGTGCAAGCTTGGATGTCGATTGAACAATAAAACATCTCCGTCAATTAAATGCCTTTCAATGACATATCCAGACTCTATTTCTTCAATTATTTCATCTTTTAGTTCTTCGGTTATCTTCTTTCTTTTTCCATCAGGCCTTATAATATAATTAGCGCCAGGATACTCGTCACCTTTTTTAATTAATCCTTTTATTTTATCCGAATTTAATTCATTTACAGTTTCTGAAACAGTTACTATTTTTGCAATTTCATAAGGTATACCTACTTCATTAATCCTAATAAAAGGGTCTGGAGAAATAACCGTTCTTCCAGAATAATTTACTCTTTTACCTGCAATGTTTTTCCTAATTCTTCCTTCTTTACCCTTGATTCTCTCTGTAATTGTTTTTAAGGGTTGTCCACTTCTGTGACGTGCAGGAGGGATTTTTGAAACAGTATTATCAAAGAAAGTAGTTATATGAAATTGCAATAAATCCCATAAATCTTCAATTATAACTTCCGGAGCTCCCGCATTTAAATTTTCCCAAAGTCTTTGATTTGCCCGGATAATATCTGATAATTTATGTGTTAAATCATCTTCAGATCTTTCACCTGATTCTAAAATAATGCTGGGCCTTACAGTTACAGGTGGAACTAAGATCGAGGTTAAAATAGCCCACTCAGGACGACAAGTATTATGGTCTACCCCCACTTTTCTAAGTTCTTCATCAGGAATATTAACTAAAATTTCTCTAATTTCTGTTGGAAAAATTCTTTTTTTTCCTTTATAAAAACTAGTTGGTTTATCCAATTTGACTTTTTCTTGAATTTCTTGACAATGAGGGCATTTTTTACTATCCTTCGCCCTTTTAGCTCTTTTACTAGGAGGATATTTTTCTAAATCTTTATCTTTAACCATTAATTTTCCACAACTATGGCAAAAACTTCTTAAACACATTTCTATTAGTTGGATGTATTTTAAATGCATTATAGGTCTTGCTAAATCAATACTTCCTGGGTGACCTAAACATTCTTTCAGTCTTCCTCCGCAGGTTCTACATCTTACTCCTGGATCTATGGCTCCTAATCTAAGATCCATTAATCCTCCATCTACAGGATAACCATCAATATCATAAAGTTCAGGAGTTACTATTTTTGCTACAGATAATTTTTTAATTTGTTCAGGACTAAGTAAAGAAAAGTTTATTTCTCCCACTTTTTTCCTGATATATTTATTTGCCATTTTATTCGTATTTGTTTTTTAGTTTAAACGTTGTATTTATATGTAATCCCTGCAATTCTTCTGCAAGTAATTTAAATGCATATGAAACTTCAATAAATTCAACGTCCTCGCTGTCACATTTCGGACATCTTGTTTTATTTCTAATACTATCTTCAATAGCAATAGACCCGCATTTTGTACAAACAGGTAACTCTACTTTGTCTGAATCATATCTTTCTTTTAAGAGTAATGAACTTCCATGAGCAACTAATGCTTGCTGTTCCATCTCACCTAGTCTTAATGCTCCTCCTCTTGCTCTACCTTCAATTGGTTGCCTTGTTAATAATGCAACTTTACCTGAAGCTCTACCGTGTAACTTATTACTTACCATATATTTAAGTTTTAAATAATATAAGTTTCCAACAAATATTTTTGAATCCATTTTTTTACCTGTAATTCCATTATACATTGTTTCTTTTCCATCAAATCTAAAACCTAAATCTTTTAATTGCTTTTCTAATTCTTTTTTGTCTGTTCCGGCAAACGGGGTTCCATCAATAATTTCTCCTTTTAATGCTCCCACTTTTCCAGCAAGTAATTCTAACAAGTATCCTACAGTCATACGACTAGGCAATCCATGAGGATTGAAGATTATATCCGGTTTAATCCCATTTGCAGTAAAAGGGATATCTTCTTCAGGAATAATTGCACCGATAACTCCTTTTTGTCCATGAGTTGTTGCATATTTATCTCCTAATTCAGGAACTCTTTGATCACGAGTTTTAACTTGGACTATTTTGTTTCCTTCATTATCTTCAGTAATAAAGACAGAATCAACAACACCTTTTTCTTCTTGTCTCATTGTAACACTTGATTCTTTTTTTGTTCTTATTGAGATATCTCTAGCTTCCGATAAAAATTTTGGAGGGGAAACTTTGCCTACTAACACTTCATTTTCATTGATTTCTGCTTCAGGATATACCACTCCATCTGATTCTAGATGATTGTATAGTTTTTCCATCCTATATCCAGAAGTATCCTTATCTGGAACAATAATCTCATCTTTTAACCCTCCCGCATAATTCATTTCAATTGCAGAATAAGGTCTAAAGTAAAAACTTCTTCCAACCCCTCTGTCTACACTACCTTTGTTAAATACAAGAGCATCTTCCATATTATATCCTTCATAAGTCATAATTGCAACATTTAGATTTTGTCCTGCAGGATATGTTTCTAAAGTGTCATATACAAAACTCCTTACAATTGGTTTTTGAGGATATTGTAAAACTGAAACATCGGTATCTAATCTACATAAAAAGTTAGCAGCATATAGCCCTAATGCTTGTTTTTGTGTTTTTGAACCTCTATTTAATCTTGAACTCTGGTTGTGATTTCCATACGGAACTAAACCTGTCGTTGCACCAAAAATAGAGATGGGGTCGATTTCCAAATGAGTATGTCCTGGAGTTAATTCTTCTTCATATAATGCAACTAATGAATTTTCTTCTTCAGCAGCGTCTATATATTCTATTAATCCCTTGTCTATCAAGTCTTGCCATTTTAATTCACCCTCTTCGATTCTTACTAAATGTTCTTGTTTAACTTTTGCAACGCCGTTTTCAACAATGATTAAAGGTCTTAATGATCTTCCCGCCTCACTAGAAATCATAATTGTTCCAAATCCCTCGCTTTTTCTAATGTTTAATTGTTCAGGAAGATCTCTTTCTCTTCTTTTTTCTTTTAACCTTTCTGAAAATTCTTCCGCGTCCTGAACTGTTCCAACGAATCTACCATTTAACATAATATCTTTTCCATCTGCATGTTCTTTAGACATTCCTTCTTCTTCCAAAACCTTAATAATTTCATCTTCAGACATTTTTGTTCTTGTAGAGATCCTACTTAAAATACCTAAATTTTTTCTTAATCCTATTTCAGTTCCTTCCGGTGTTTCGATAGGACAAAATCTTCCATAGTGAGTTGGATGTAAGGTTCTTGCCTTAAAGTTTTCTTGATCAGAAGGAAGCATTGATGAAATCCGTTGTAACTGTGAAATTGTTGCAAGGTAATTTGTTTTATCCATGTTTTGAGTAATTCCACTTCTTTCTCCTGTCCAACTCCCAGTAGCAATAGACGATTCAACTCTATGAGAAAAAAGTGTTGATTTTGCTAGAACTTTGATTGAAAAATAATTTTTTCTTTTTACTGATTTTTGTAAAGAATATTGAATATCTCTAACTAATATTCCTAAATTAACTCTAAATAAACTAGATAATAAATCCCCCGAAAGCCGAACTCTTTTATTTGCATAGTGATCTTTATCTGTTTTTAATTCAGGATTTTCTTTTGCAAGTAAATAGTGTTTCATTAATTTACACAGGGTAACAGCTTTTTTCTCTCTATCTTCTTTTTTTTGCCCAATGTGAGGAAAAAGATAAGAATCAACTCTTGATTTTACTCTGTCTAGTATTTCTTTTTTAGTCCCTTGAAGATTTGTTTTTTCAGCAATATACATCATTGCATCTTCTGTTGTTGCAATGTCCACAAAATCATAAAGATTAACAATAACACTATCCGTTTCTTTTCCTATATATTTTGCAATATCAGATTCTTTAGTCATTCCTAATGCCTTTAAAATAATTACTGCAGGAATTTCTTTGAACCTACTAAACGAAATACTAAATATTCCTTCTTTATTTTCTTCAATAGTAATGGGTATTCTATATGTTCCTTTTAGAGAGAACATTTTTAGAACCATTTTTCCTTTCTTATTGGGTTCAATAACAAACTGGTTTTCTGCAAGATCTTCTGCCATAATCATAACTCTTTCATTCCCTTTGATAATAAAATATCCTCCGGGATCTTTTGGATCATTAAAATTTTCAATTAATTGGTCTCTCCCCATGCCATGTGTATTACATGCTTTACTTTTTACCATTATGGGCATTTTTCCTATTTCAACTATTTCCGAGTCAGTTTGACCATCTTTTTTAACTGTTAGTTCAAGACTAATTGGTGCAGAATAAGTAAGATTTCTTAATCTAGCATCATTGGGGGTAATAAATGAAGTACTTCCATCAGCTTCTGTAACTTGAGGTTTCCCCACTTCAATTTTTCCAAGGTTGATCTCAAAATCATCTGTTTCAATAGAGCTATTTATTTCATCAACTATTTCTTGGATTCTGTGTTCAATAAAATTGTTAAAAGAAACTATATTTGATTCTACAAGTGAATGATTTTTCAAATAATTTTCAACTATTATATGTTTATTTTTCATTTATTTTTGTCCTCCCTCAATTAAATTCATTTTAAATCACAACTCTATAATAAAGATTAGTTTCTCCTCCTTCTTTTCGTTCTATTTTTATTATGTCCCCAATTTCGCACCCTTCTGGAAGTGCAGGATCATTAGAGAATATTTTGGGTAATTGTGTTTTAGAAATATTTATTTCGTCAAGTAATTTTTCAACTTCTTTTTCATTCAATTTTGTGTGTTTAGATTGTAAGATGTGCATTTTTTTAAATTGGGGTGCATAATTGTTAACGCCTTTAATAACTTAACAATAATAAAAGACGAAAATCGGTTTAAAAATGTTTCGCCTAAAGAATTTTAATTATTTTTTATCTCCATTTAAAAAATAATCGTTTGCCCCTTTTAAATCAAACATATAATTGATTTCTCTTTTTTCTTTTGACCTTGAGACTAATTTAAAACCAAGAGTCCTTTTTATTTTATTTGAGGTGGGTGTTACTTTTACTTCTCTATCATCTTTAGGATCTTTACCCTCATATTTATTTTCTTTTTTATTTTTTAATTCCAATCTCTCCACGGATTGTAAGTAATGATCCAAATTTTTTAATCTTTTTCGAACAACGGTTAAGGAATTATCTCCTCTAGCTTCAATATAAAAATCAAGTGTGGCTTTTAACACTGTTTGATCTTTTATTTTTCCATTATATCCTCTTGCAGTTCTTTTGTCGAATGTTGATTTGTACATGGTATTTAAAGTCTAATTTTTTGATTTATAAGTTTTGTTGTATTTAGAATTGTGATATTATTAAAAGGGCTCCGACGGGATTTGAGCTATTCAATAAATTGAATGCCTAATGCGTATTTCTATTTAGAAATCCACATTAAACTAAAGTTCAAATCCTATATGAAAAGAAATGGCTCCGACGGGATTTGAACCCGCGACACCATGGTTAAAAGCCATGTGCTCTGCCAGGCTGAGCTACGAAGCCTTAAATTAAACTGAGAATAATTAGTTTATAAAAGTATTCTTGTTATTTTTATTTTAAATTGTGTAACTTTTAAGTAATTACAAATAGTAAAATTTATAAGGGAACCTTACTTAATTAAAATTATGAAAAATATAAAATCAAAATTAATTGCACCTTTAGTGATCTCAACAGGAATTTTGAGTAATTGTTTTAGTCAAGACAATCTTTTTATTAATTATAATCAAGATAAAGAACAAGCAAAGGATGAAATCTATGCAAAATCTTTTCGATACAGCGCAGGTTTACATGGCCTAACCACAATTCCCAGCAGACTTATGAAATTAACAGGAGGAATTCCTAATGTGGATTTAGGATTCTATCTTGAATTTGATAAATCCACAAACCATAATTCAAGACCTCATAAAATTGCGGGACATAATTATTTTGGAATAGGGGGAATTATTGATTTTGCTACAACTAAATTAGATTTTGAAAAAGGAGAAAAATTAGCAGATCCTTTAAATTATAAAATATATGGAACATGGAAAAACGAATTTAAAAATGGCCTGGAATTTCATGCAAAGGCAGGTATAGACTTTTTGAAATATGGAAAATCCTATAATGATAACCAATATTTTATTGATGCACAGTTAATAAAAACAATGCACCCAGGATATTTTGGAGTAGGAATTGGATGGGATGAAAGAGCAAAAGCATATACGGCAAGTTTAAAATTCGGCTATATTTTCAACAGTTCAAAAAGTGGAATACTTACCTTTATGCCTGATACAAAAAAAGAATCTTCTAAGAAATATAAGCCAAAAAATAAATCATTAAATAATAATTATGAAAAAAATAAAGATAATAACTTTTTCGATTTCCTTAAATTTAGAAAAAATAAAAATAAAATTTTTAATTTCAGAAAAAAACCAAAAAGCCCTAAAAATAAAAGGGGAAATATTTTTCCAGATTTATGATTAGAATTATAAATGTCCTTTAATTTTATTCTCTAATTCTTCTTCTGACATAGATCCTACAAATTCTTCTATCATTTTTCCATCTTTAAATAAAATGAATTTAGGAATAGATGAAACATTATTTTTTTGAGCAATTTCTTGATTTTCTTCAACATTAACCTTTCCAACTTTAACTTTTCCTTTCATTTTTTCAGCTAAATCTTCAATAATTGGCCCCATCATAACACAAGGCATACACCAATCAGCATAAAAATCAATTAAAACAAGACCTTCTCTAATAAATTCTTCAAATTCGCCGTTCGTTAATTCATCTACCATGCCTTTAGAAAAAAATATTTTAGTTTTTAAATTTGTTGGTTATTTAATCCCGGTACTTCCAAAACCACCTTTTCCTCGAGTAGTTTTAGATAATTCTTCAACAACCTGAATTTTAGGTTGTTCAACTTTTTGAATTAAAATTTGCGCAATTTTTTCACCTTTTTTTATTTTATAAGGTTTACTTGAAACGTTTAAGAGTGCAATTTTTATTTCCCCTCTATAACTAGAATCAATAACTCCTGCTAATGTGGTGACACCTTTTTTTGCAATTCCCGATTTGTCCCAAACCAATGCAACGTATCCTTTTGGAAGTTCAAATGAAATTCCCGTTGCAACCATTGTTCTGTGCTTAGGTTCTAATATCAAATTCTCAATAGAATATAAATCCATTCCAGCATCTCCTTTATGGGCATATTTTGGAACAATAGCTTCAGAATTTAATTTTTTAATTTTAAGTTTCATATTCAATAAAACCCCTTTTCTTTTTTAAGTATAATTATGAATTAAAATATATTTTAGAATTATCCACACTTGCTATATCCACAAGAACATTTCATACATCCTTCTTGATAAATCAATTTTTGTTCCATGCCTTTTTCTTTACATTCAGGGCAAAGTTCCTTTGATTCGGCTCCATTTGGGATATAGTTTCTTAATGCTCTTTCAACACCTGCTTTCCAAGTATTTATTGTACTTCCCTCTTCAATTAAGGAAGAAACTAATTCAACCGCCTCATTTACAGGCATTTTATACCTAAGTAATCCGGAAATTAACTTAGAATAATTCCAAAATTCAGGTCTAAACTGATGAGATATCCCTGGAACTACTGCAGTATATCCGTGGCTAGTTTCAAAATGAAAATCATAATGTTTTCCTCCATTTTCTTCTTTAACAATTCTACCCTTTTTGATTTTATTTGGGACTGCTAAAATATCCTCGTCTTTTTTACCTGTAAATATTTCGTAAGGAGTTTTATCATCTTTTCGTAGGCCTACGAAAGCAATCCAATCTTCTTCATTATTTTTAAATCTAATAACATCAGCTTCCAATTCTTTAGGCCGCTTAATTTTCTTTTCTAAGTCGTTTTCATCATTTAATAAAACACCGCTTCTTGAACCATCTCTATAAACTGTAATTCCTTTGCATTTTGATTTCCAGGCTTCTTCATAAACATCCCCTACTTTTTCTTTGGAGATATCTTTGGGAAGATTAACAGTGACACTAATTGAATGATCGATCCATTTTTGAATTTCTCCTTGCATATTCACCTTTGAAATCCAATCTACATCATTTGCAGTTGCACCATTATAGGGAGATTCTTTGATTAATCCATCTAATCTTTTTTTATCATATTTTTTAACTTCTTCAATATCATATCCTTTGATTTTAAGCCAGTCTGAAAATTTATGGTGAAATACGTTATACTCTTCCCAAGTATTTCCTTCTTCATCAGTAAAATCTATTTTTGCATTCCTATCATTTGGATTTACTTTTCTTCTTCTCTTATAAACAGGGGCAAAAACACACTCTATTCCAGAACTTGTTTGAGTCATTTGACTGGTAGTGCCTGTAGGGGCGATGGTTAACAAGGCAATATTTCTCCTCCCATGTTGGTTCATTTCTTTATATAATTCTTCATCTTCATTTTTTATTCTTTGAATAAAAGGATTACCTTTCTCTCTTTCTGAATCATATATTTTGAAAGCACCCCTCTCTTTTGCCAATTCAACCGATCCCCTATAAGCTTCAATAGCGAGTGTTTTATGAACCTCTGATGCAAACTTTGTAGCTTCTTCACTACCGTATTTCATCCCCATGGCAGCTAACATATCCCCCTCACCGGTTATTCCCATCCCCATTCTTCTTCCTGTTTCTCCAGTATATTTTATTTTTTCCCAAAGTTTTTTTTCTGTTCTTTTTGTTTCTTCATCTTCAGGATCTTTCGTTATTTTTTCTAAGATCCCGTCTATTTTTTCCATTTCCAAATCAACAATATCATCAGAAATTCTTTGACCATATTTTACATGTTCTTTAAACAAATTAAAATTAAATTCTGCCTTATCTGTAAAAGGATTTTCAACATAACTATAAAGATTTAAGGCAGTTAATCTACAACTATCATAAGGACACAAAGGAATTTCTCCACAAGGATTTGTTGAAATCGTTTTAAAACCTAAATCCTTATAACAATCCGGGATAGATTCATTTTTCACATTATCCCAAAATAAAATCCCCGGTTCTGCAGATTCCCACGCATTATGGACAATTTTCTCCCATAGTTTTTTTGCATCTATTTCTTTTTTAATTTGAGGATTATCGGTTTCAACAGGATATTGCTGAATATATTTTTTATTAGTTCTCACAGCATCCATAAATTCGTCATCAAGTTTTATAGAGATATTTGCTGAAGTTACTTTGCCATCTTCCATTTTGGCATCAATAAAATCTTCAGCGTCAGGATGTTTTACTGAAAGACTCAACATTAATGCGCCTCTTCTCCCATCTTGTGCAACTTCTTTTGTAGAGTTAGAGTATCTTTCCATAAATGGAACAACCCCTGTAGATGTTAAAGCAGAATTTTTAACAGCGGTCCCTCTCGGTCTAATGTGAGACAAATCATGTCCAACACCTCCACGCCTTTTCATTAATTGAACTTGTTCTTCATCAGTTTTAATAATATTCCCATAAGAGTCTTCTTCCTTTCCAATTACAAAACAATTAGACAATGAAACAACCTGGTTTTTATTTCCTATTCCAGACATCGGACCTCCCTGAGGAACAAAATACCTAAAATCTTTTATTAAATCATAAATTTTTTCTTTTTTCATAGGATTTTCATATTTATTTTCTATTCTGAAAATTTCATTCGTTAATCTTTCATGCATTTGTTTTGGAGAATTTTCATAAATATTTCCTTCAGAATCCTTTAAAGCATATTTATTAATAAAATTTTTAGCGGCCATTTTATCTCCCTTGAAATACTTGGTAGATTCTTTGACAGCCTCTTCAAAAGTATAAGAATTACCCTCTAATCGGTTTTCCAAATTATTTGCCATTTAAACCTCCTTCATTACCTCTTTAAAATCTTTAATGTCTTCGAAATCTTTATAGACTGAAGCAAACCTAATATAAGCAACTTTGTCCAAACTTTTTATTCTTTTAGATACTAAATTACCTATTATTGAACTCTTTATTTCTTTTTTTCCTTTTTTCCTTATCTGATCTTCAATCTTGTTCATCATTTTTTGAATTTTTTCTTGTGAAATTGGACGTTTTTCAAATGCCCTTTCTATACCCTTTTCTAATTTATTTCTGTTAAATAATTCCCTGCCCCCATCTTTTTTTATTACATACAAATCACTTCTTTCTATTTTTTCATATGTTGTAAAACGCTTTTTACATTTCAAACACTCCCTCCTCCTTCTAATTCCTTCTGGAGAGTTTCTTTTATCTGTTACCCTATATTTTGTAGATGAACAATACGGACATTTCATTATCTTATTAACATACAATATATTGTATATCTTATACCTCTTTATTACTATTTGTTGTATAATAGAGGATTTTTACAATATTTTATATTTAAAGATTTATAATCATCAAAAAAGAACAACACAAAAATGTTAGCAAACTTTTATAAATTAAAAAGAATTTTATAAGATAGAGGTGATAATGGGATCCTTAGAAACAATTGCAACACAATATGGAATAGATTTATGGTTATTAGTTATAATCTTAATTTGGACTCTTGTATGGAAATTAGTAGGAATGTGGAAATCAGCAAGAAAAGGTCATGTTGCTTGGTTTATAATTATAGCTTTATTTAATACGGTAGGAATATTGTCAATACTTTATGTTTATGTTTTTTCTAAGATGCCACTACACAAAAAACCATTATATAAGAAATTGAATTCTAAGAAAAAAACTTCTAAAAAGAAATCTAATAAAAAGAATATTAAGAAGAAAAAATAATTATCTGACTAAATTACATTTTTTACAAAATTTTCCTCTAGAAGGTTCACCACAAATTTCACAATAATTAATTTTTTCAGATTGTTTTTTCAGATTGTTTTGGACTTTTTCAAAATTTTTAACAATGTTTAATTTTTCTTTATTTGAAACTGTATTAAGGAATTCTCTTAATTGAATTCTATATGAATCAATTGCGCAGGGACAAGAATCATAATTTACAGGTAGTTTTTCTTTTTTTGAATATTTTTTAACTTCGTTTTCTGGGATATAGAATAAAGGCTTTATTCTAGCAATAAATTTTTTGTCTGAAATATTTTGTGTTATTGGACCTATATTCGAACTCAATTTTGGACTGCCCTTTAAAATATTCATTAAGAAAGTTTGAGCTTCATCATCTAGATTATGCCCTGTTGCTATTTTTTTAAATTTTAATTCCCTTGCTTTTTTATTCATGATCCATTTTTTAATAACGCCACATATAGCACAATTTTTTAATCCCTTTTTTTTAGATTGTATGGCACTCCTAAGATAACACATTCCACTGCCCATTTCATTTTTCATATCATAAAGATGTAATCTGATATTCAAATCATCACATAATTTTTCAACATCATTTTTACAATCTTCAGAATATTTTCCAATCTTTAAATCAATATGGAATCCTTCTATCTTATAGCCTAGTTTATGAAGGATGTAAGCTGTAACGGCGGAATCTTTTCCTCCAGATAAAGCTACAAGAATCTTTTCTTTTTTATTTAATCCAATCTTCTTCAGTGTTTGTTTAACTTTATTTTCTATTTTCATAAATAATAGAAGTAATTTTACTTTTTATATTTATTTTTTATAAAAAATCTTTTTGACTATATGACATAACGACTTCCAATTCAAAATTAAATGCATAATTACAAAAAAATCTTAAAATCCCAGACCAGCCATGAATATCTGCCTGTCATTTGTCTAGGAAAATTATTTCAAATATACTAATAAAATATTATCTTAGAGGATAAAACTTGAAAATTCCAGTAATAAAAACTAGTATGAAAGAAATTATATAAACCAATATTTTATTTTTTCTTTGGTCGTTAATTAATAAATGAATTTTGGTTTATATAATTTACTTTAAAAAAAGAAAGAAAAAAAGAAAATTTTTATCTGTTACATCCACACTTTTTATTTTCAACAATTCCGCAACTGGCTTTCCCACAGTTGTTGTCTAAATTACAAGAGTTTTCGCAAAAAGATACTGTTTCTTTTTCACTTGGACTTTCAATTTCTTGATCAGTGTTATCTGATGCAGTTACAAACATAAATCCTGCAATTAAAAGTAATCCTGCAACTACGCCAAAAATAGCTTTTGTTTTCATTTAAATTACCTCCTTTCATTTTCATATTTTTTATAAGAATTAATTCATTAAATTGCCTTTGATGCAACTAGTTTCAATGTTTTAATACAACAATATTGTTCATTCCACGTCTTTTTCTTTCAACAAATTGTTTTGCTTCTAACCTATCTAATAACCTAGTCATCCCTACTTTTCCTATTCCCAATTTTTCTTTAAGGTCTGATTGGAACATTGCTTTACCTTCTTTAAGCATTATTTTTATTGATTTTTTTTCAATAGGCTCCAATCCCTTTAGATCAATTTTCTTTTTTGGATTCTTTTCTTTAACTTTTTTGATTACAATTTTCTCCTCTGGCTTAGAATTCATTATAAAAAAACCAATCCCTAAAACAACTAAAACAAGCGCAACACTTATCCAGGTTTGAGTAGAAATTGTATTGTACATTGCACATTCTTTTCCATGCATACAAATTTCATTAACAATGCTATTTAAACCTAAGTTAAATATAAGTATGATAAACCCCATTAAAATAGCAATTCCAATAATCATCCACCCTACTTTTTTATTTTCCACTTTCATAATCTCCAATTGATTTACTTTGACCATTATTGGGCGAAGTAATAGAATGCTTGACTTTTCCTTCATAGTTAAGTATTGCTTTTTTTAATGCTTGCAAAGCCATCCCTGAACAATGTGTTTTAATTTTAGGTAATCCTTCAAGTTCTTTAATAACATCCTTCATTTTTAATTTTTTAATTTCATCTAAGGTTTTTCCTTTAACTAATTGAGTAACTATAGAGCTGGAAGCTATTGCAGCAAAACAACCAAAGGTTTGAAATTTTAAATTCTGAATTTTATCGCCTTTTACTTTAATATAAACATGCATAACATCTCCACAAGTTGGATTCCCTATTTTACCAATTCCATCTGGATTTTTAATTTTCCCCATATTTTTTGGATTCATTGCTTCATCAATAACTTTTTTTGAATATTTCATTTTAATTCCTCAATTAATTTATCAATATTTTCCTCACTCATTCCATGAGCTTTACAACCTTGTTCAATTGTTTCTTGTTGAGCCATAGGACAACCAACACACCCCATTCCAGCTTCCATTAGAATTTCTGCCGCTTCAGGTTTCTTTTCAATTAATTCCGAAATTTTTGTTTTTTTTGTTATCATAATGGGCTAATACTCCTAAGTTTTTTAACTATTTTTTTTAAGTTTTCAATAACATATTCTATCTCTTTTTTAGTTGTATATTTACTTATTGAAATTCTTATTGAAGAATTTGCCTCTAAATCGGTGCACCCGATAGCTTTCAAAACATGACTGGTCTTTAAAGAATGAGAACTACATGCACTTCCAGTTGAAGTATAAATTCCCTTTCTTTCTAAATACCCCCCAATCGACTCGCCTTCTATATTCGTAAATGAAACATTAATATTGTTGCATAATCTTTTTTCTTTAGATCCATTAAGCTTTACATTTGGAATATCTAAAATTCCTTCAATTAATTCATCCCTTAATTTTTTCATTCTTTCGACATCTTTATTTGAAGAGATTTTAACAGCTTTAGTAAAACCAACAATTCCAGAAACATTTTCAGTCCCGCTTCTAAATCCTCTTTCATGTCCGCCCCCATGAAATAAAGGCGTGATTTTAGTACCTTCTCTAATATATAAGGCTCCAACCCCTTTTGGACCATGGATTTTATGAGAATTTAAACTAACTAAATCCAAATTCATTTTTTTAATATTTATATCGGCTTTAGTAAAACTCTGACAAGCATCAGTGTGAAATAAAACATTTTTCTCTTTACAGATTTCGCCAATAGATTCTAAATCTTGGATAGTTCCAATTTCATTGTTTCCATGAATTATTGAAACAATTAAAGTATCTTCTCTAATGGAATTTTTCAATTGGTTTAAATCAATAAAACCTTCTTTATCAACATCTAAGTAAGTTACTTCTGCTCCAAGTTTTTCCAACCATTTACATGTTTCTAAAACACAATCATGTTCAATTTTTGTAGTGATGATATGCTTTTTATGAGGATTGGCAAAAAACAAACCTTTCAAAGCTAAATTATTTGATTCAGTGCCTCCAGAAGTAAATACTATTTCATTTCTTTTTGCCCCTATTGATTTCGCAATAATTTTTCTTGATTTTTCTAAGGCATTTTTAGCTTCCTGTCCAATTTGATGAACCGAAGAAGCGTTTCCAAATTTTTTATTAAAATAAGGTCCCATACTTTTCAAAACATTTTTATCAACTTTGGTTGTTGCAGCATTATCTAAGTATATTTTCATTTTCTTTTACCCTCACAAGTTTTATTACATTTTGTACAATTGCAAAAAACATTTACATGTTTATCAATAATTTTCAAAATAGGAATAATTGTTTTCTTATTCAAAGAATAAATTCTTTGTTTTCCTTTTTGTTTAAATTTAACTAAATTACAATTTTTCAATGACTTTAAAGCATGAGACAATTTACTTTGTTCCATATTTAATTTTTTAGATAATTCATTAACAGAACTAGGATTATCTTTTAATTTTGAGATAATTTTTATCCTAATTGGATTTGCTAAATTTCTAAAAAATATATGGTATGTACTTGAATTCATTGTTTCATTTTAATTTAAAATTTAGACGGATGTAATCCTTTTCATATGAAAATAATTTCATAATACTTTTTAAATCTTTTTATTAGATAGATTTATAACTTGTAAACTCCTATCCCTATTAATATGGCCTATATTGATGTAAAAAATACGTTGGAAAAACATCTTTGCGTAGGATTATTTTCAATAGGTTTAGCATTTATTATAAATTATTTGTTTGGAGTAGGATGGTCAACTTCTTTTGCAAGAGTTTCTTTTTTCCTATTATTTCTCGTTTTATTGATAGGCCCAATAATGAGATTGATAAAACCAAAAAAAGAATTTTCCACATTCAAAAGACCTTGGACTTGGAGAGGAGAATTAGGGATCTGGTTTGTTATTACGGGTTTATTACATTTTTATTTTGCTATGAGTAAAGGTTTCATAAATTGGAGTTTTATGAAGGCATTAGGAGGAGGAATAGGCGGAGGAGGATTAGGTTTAGCAAACCTTTTAGGTTTGGTCGCATTATTTTTTTCTTTAATATTAGCAATAACCTCTTTCAATAAAATAATAAAATTTCTTGGATTTGAATCATGGAAATGGGTCCAGTCATTTACATATGTAGTTTTCTATTTGGTAGTAGGGCATTTGATTTATTTTCAATTTTTCACAACACACGGAAGCGGGCCCGATTGGTTTGGATATGTTTCAATAATTATGTTTTTTATTATTTTAATCCTTCAAATTTCAGCATGTGTAAAAACAGTAAAAGAATACAGAAGGGAAAAATTAAAGTGATTCAATAAATTTTCTATTTCACTCTTTTTTTTATCACTTTTTTCCAATGCTAAACCTATTTAATCTCTATTTTTTTTAAAGAAAAATGGGAAACGGTGAAATTATTTTAATAACCCTTTTTGTTGCTATTTTATTGATTGTAGGAATAGCAGGTTTCGGAATGCTGAATTCTATTGAAAACCCTGTAGCATTTACAATTTCTTTAACGGCAGTTTTTTTAGGATTAATTTTAGTAATTATTCGTAGCTCTAAAAAATAATATGAGTATAGGGGAATCTAAACCCTATGGGATTTCTAAATTCAAAGGAGAGTCTCATCCGCAATGAAATGAGGGCTGATTAGATTAAAAATGGGTGCAGAGGGAATCTAACCCCCATCTCTCGGGCTGGAGCCGAGTATAATAAACATTATACGATACACCCTTAACAAGTCCATAGAAATATCTCTTTTTATTCTTTGCTATTTAAATTTTTTAATTTTTTCAATTTCTTCATCGGAGATTGCACATCCTTTGTATTTTAAAGCATAAAGTAAACCATCTAACAATTCCTTATGTTTCCATCTAATTAATCCCTTTTTCCATGCAACATACATCAATTCACTAGACCTAATAATTTTGAATCCTTTGAATTGTTTAAAATTGCTTTTTTTTAATTTAACTTGAGCATGGGTTCTTTTTTCCAATAAACTTTTCAAATTTTCAGGTTTTTCTATTAACATCCTCAAAGTTCTTTCATCAAGGACTATTCCATGTTTAATATTTTTTTGTTCTAATATTTTACTCAAGCCCAAACAAGAAGCTTCTCCATCATGGATCAATTTAATTTTTTGACCTTTTCCAACATACATTTCATTTGCAAGAATGATATATTTGTGAGCTAACTTTGTTATTTTGTTATCTTTTATTTTTAAAATATCTGGACGATGTAAAATTCCTTCATTAATGAATTGTTGAATTTTCATTGCTTCTAGTTCATATCTTTTTATTTTTAGAGGCCTTTTTACAATTTCGCCTTGAACTTCTTTAGTAATTACAAAATAACCATTGAATATTTCTTTTAGTTTTCTTAATTCTTCTAAAAGCCCGTTCATTGTAATACTAATCAAACTACTTGCATCAAAAATTAAAACTTTTTTAGATCTCATTCAAAAAATTCCTCTGCAAATTTAATTCTTCTTTTAATATTCATTGTTTTACTTTCAGGTTCATTAGAAATATCCTTTGTACCAACGTAATCTGCCAACTCATACATTGTAATCCCTAAAATCTTGGCAGTCTGTTCTAAAGAAATTCCGTGCTCATAAATTCTAGAGGCCTTATTAATCTGGGCTTTTCTAAATACTTCCTGAATATACTCTTTTAATTTTCCCGAAAGTTTTTCAATGGTTTTTCTTATATTTTCAAAATCTTTTCTAAATTTTTTTGGATTGTTTTCTTTAATGTCTTCTATAGATTTATTCAAAGAAATATTTATCGAAGTATTAAATTTTTTCCAGCCTTCCAACCCCCTGTATTTTTCTCTTTCAAGAATTTTACTTAAAGAATAAACAATAACAGCAACAGCGATATTATCGGGATCTTGTGTTAAGGATGCGGTATTTATCGTTTGATTGCTCAAATTTTTAATTTCAGAATAATCTTCCTTATTGATAGCTTTTTTAGTTTCCTCAAGAATTCTTAAAATATTTTTCACCTCACGCATATAATATTAAAGAAAAAAGGTTATTTAAATGTTAATTTTCTTAAGATATTATGGGACAAGTATTATTAGATACAAATTTTATTTTGAATTGCATAAATCAAAAAATAGATTTTTTCGAAGATCTTGCAGGATATAAAATAATAATTCCTCAAGAAGTAATTAACGAAATAAAAAAAATTACTGAAAACTTCCTCTTATTAAACAATTTAATTTTAAACCGTTGGATGTTTTTAAAATTCCATTTTCCCGACGCGTGCGACAAAAGAACATCAAATAACCTTATTTTTATACTTTGTATATTTGTTCTACCGGTTTAAAATCAACAAAAATGGAAACAGAAAGAATAAACAACCCCAAAGTTTTTACGTGGACAGTTTTTTTTGCGCTGCTGTTCTTCGCGTCATGTGCGCAGGAGCCTGCCAGACAAATAGAAATC
>CAZXCF010000007.1:0-19199 GCA_964638995.1 Candidatus Woesearchaeota archaeon
AGAATGGAAGTATTTATGCGGCACTCCCCCCTCTTTATAGAATTAGAAAAAGAAAGGATAGATATGTTTATTCTGATGAAGAATTAAGAAAAGCCATTAAAGAATTGAATGTTTCGGATAAAGGAATCACTCGGTTTAAAGGTTTAGGTGAAATGAGTTCGCAACAATTATGGGATACTACGATGAATCCTAAAACACGAAAGATCAAAAAGATATTTATTAAAGATGCGGTAGAGGCAGACAGGGTTTTTTCAATGTTAATGGGAGATGATGTTCAATCTCGTAAAGAGTTTATACAGGAAAATGCAAAGGAGGCAGATTTAGACGTTTAAAATGGCTAAAAAATCAAAATTATCTACGCCGACATGGATTTTAGAAGGTTATGACTCTCTTGAAGAATATAATAAAGCCAAAGGAATAAAAGATAAAAAGAAAAAGGGAAAGACTTTCAAAATTCGAGAGTGTCCTGAATGTGGGAGTGATGAAGTAGGGGTCGTTTTAAGTGGAAGTGATTCGGAAGAATCTTCTGGAACAGGCAAGGAATGGGAATGTAAGAAATGTGGTTGGATTGGTTCGGAAATTAATGAAAAAGAATTAACTGAAGATGAGCTAATGGCTTATATGGATGAAAAAGAGGAGGAGGTAGCTTAACAATGACAAATATAGACGAAAAAAGATCGCTCGAAATTAAGAAAGGAGTAGTTCCAACAGAAATTTCTTCTGAAATGGAAAAAGCTTATTTAGATTATGCTATGAGTGTTATTGTTTCTAGAGCTATTCCAAGTATTGAAGATGGTTTAAAACCTGTTCAGAGAAGAATTTTATATTCAATGCAACAAATGGGTTTGAAACCGAATACTCAAACAAAAAAATCTGCGAGAATTGTAGGGGATGTTATTGGTAAGTTTCATCCTCATGGGGATTCTGCTGTTTATGATGCTATGGTAAGAATGGCTCAAGATTTTTCTCTGAGATATCCTTTGGTTTTTGGACAAGGTAACTTTGGTTCTATTGATGGTGATCCTCCTGCAGCTTATCGTTATACAGAAGCTAAATTAATGAAAATTTCAGAGGAGCTTTTACAAGATATTGATAAGGAAACAGTTCAGTTTGCTCCTAATTTTGATAACTCTATGAAAGAACCTGTTTTACTTCCAGGTAAACTTCCAAGTTTATTGTTAAATGGGGCTACAGGTATTGCTGTGGGTATGGCAACTAATATTCCCCCTTATAATTTGAACGAGGTTTGTAACGCAATTATCGAATATACAAAAAATCCTGAACTTAGTTTTGATGAACTTGTCGAATTAATGCCTGGACCTGATTTTCCAACGGGAGGAAGTGTTCAAGGAGATATTTCGGAAATTTATAAGACAGGTAAAGGAAAGTTGATTATGAGAGGGAAACTTTCAACTGAAAATGTAAGGAAAAAAGAAGCAATAATTATTAATGAAATACCTTATATGTTAAATAAAACAACTTTAATTGAACAGATTGCTAAACTTGTTCAAAATAAAAAAATTAAGGATATTTCTAATTTACGTGACGAATCTTCTAAAGGAAAAGTAAGAATTGTTCTTGAATTGAAAAAAGATGTTGATCCTAAATTTGTAATGAACGCATTATTTAAGTATACTCGGTTACAAGACTCATTTAATGTTAATTTTTTAGCATTACATGGAAGGCAACCTAAAGTTATGAATATGAAAGAGGTTTTAGATGCCTATGTTGAATATAGAAAATTAGTTATTACTAATCGTTGTAAATATGAATTAAAGAAAGCTAAAGAAAGACAAGAAATTGTTGAAGGATTATTAATTGCTTTGAAGGATATCGACGGGGTTGTAGACTTAATTAAAAAATCTAAAACTAAATCTGAGGCAATGGAAGGTTTGGAGAAAAAATACAAATTAAATAAAAGACAGTCGGAAGCTGTTTTAGAAACTAAATTACAGCAGTTGACTTCTTTAGAAGTTGATAAATTAAAGAAAGAAGCTGAAGAGTTGAAAAAGAAGATTATTGAATTGGAAAATATTTTAGGAGATATTAAAGAAATAATTAAAATAATTGTTAAAGAAGTTAAAGAATTAAAGGAAAAATATGGAGATACACGTAAGACTCAAATTTTTAAGAGAAATTTTTCAGAGATTTCAGAAAAAGATTTAGTAGAAGAAAAAGAAGTAGTTGTCACATTTACTGAAAAAGGTTATTGTAAGAGAATGGATGTTAAGAACTATAAAGAACAGAGGAGAGGTGGAAGAGGAGTTATTGGAAGTACTTTAGCTTCTGAGGATTTTGTTAGGCAAATTTTAACATGTTCTACTCATGATTATTTAATGTTCTTTACTACTCGTGGAAGAGTGTTGTGGTTGAAGGCTTACGATATTCCTGCTGCTGAAAGATACTCTAAAGGAAGAGGGATTGCTAATATTTTAGGTTTGAAAGATGAATCTATTACGAATGTTATTTCAGTTAAGAATTTTGATGATTCGCTATTTATGGCAACTAAGAAAGGGCAAGTAAAAAGAATTTCCTTGAAGCATTTTTCTAAACCGCGAGCTTCTGGAATAAAGGCAATTAATTTGCCTGATGATGATAGATTAATCGGAGTCGAAGTTATTAAACCCAAACAAGAAATTTTAATGGCTACTCGAAAAGGAAAAGCAATTAGGTTTAGTGTAGACGATGTTAGAGAAATGGGGCGTGCTAGTTATGGGGTTACAGGTATTAAACTTGATAAAAAGGATGAAGTTGTTAGTTTGGAAATGTTGGATACTGATGCAATAATGACTATTACTGAAAAAGGGTATGGTAAAAGAACCTATGTTGAAGATTATAGAAAAACTTCTCGTGCAGGAAAAGGCGTTATTAATATGAAAATAGGGGATAAGAATGGAAATGTTGTTAAAACAGTTGCTGTAAATGAAAATGACGGAATAATTATTACGACTTCAAAAGGGATTATTATTAGAACCTCTTTAAAGAATATTCGAGTGATGGGCAGAGCAACCCAAGGAGTTAAAGTTGTTAAGCTTCAAGATAAAGATAAAGTTTCTGATTTGATTAGAGTTGTTGAAGGTGAAGAGAAATAGAATTTCCAGTAATTTTATAAGTTCTTTTTTCCTTAGTTTATTGAGGCGATTATGGAAATTTTAGAATTCCTTTTAAATTTGATTACAATGTCTTGGAGACTTTTGAAAAGTCCTTGGACAAGTTTAGATGGCTTATGGATAGTTTTGCCTTTAGTTTTAATTATGGTTTTAATCCAATTTTATTTTGGGCGACATCGTTCTGAAGAATTGGGATGGAATTCTGCTTTTGGAAATGCTATTTCTTTATTGTGGATTTGTGTTATACTTTGGAAGTTTTTAATTGTGAATTATTCATTTGGAGAACCTTTGATAAACAAATTTTTTCTAATGATTGCTCTTAGTTTGTTGGTATTCGCACTTTTGTTTTGTAACTTTTTTCATATTCTCCCTAAAAAATTTGCTTTTGTCGTTTCATCTGACACTCTTTATATTTTAGGTTATATTTCAATTTCATTTGTTATCGGAAGAATTGAAATTACTTGGTTTTCAATTTTATCCGCTGCTGTTTTATTTTTTGCATTCTTTTATGCATTAGAACTTTTGACGATTCTTGTACCTATGACTAAAAGTGCAAAACAAGTTGTTAAAAGACGAGAGAAAAAAGGGAAGAAATAGTAAGTCTTAAAATCTATCTTTTGTTTGTTTTTTTATGATAATTAAAAAGATTTTTAGACCAATAAATTTTGTAAAGCGATTTAAGTTAGCTTTGAATAATCCTTTAAAATGGCAAAAGAAAATTTTATTTAAAATTCTTAAACAAAATCAAAATACTGAATATGGAAAAAAATATAATTTTTCTGAGATAAATTCTATTGAAGATTTTCAAAAGTTGATCCCTATCATTACTTATCCCGATATAAAAAGTCAAATTGATAGGCTAAAACATGGTGAACAAAATATTTTAATTAAAGATAAGGTTTTGTTTTTTGCAACTTCAAGTGGAACAACTTCTGAACCTAAATTTATTCCTGTAACTAAAAAAAGAATGGATTTTCATAGAGGAGAGTTTTTGCTTTGGTTAAATTACATGTTTAAAAGTCATAAAAGGATTTTGAATGGTAAGACCTTATATTGGGGAGCAGGTCATTTGAATGGTTACACTGAGGCCAAAATACCTCACGGAAATATTTCGGGTTATTTGGTTTATAATTCTTCTAAGTTTGTTAAAAGTAAATTAGTCATTGATTCTGATATTTTGAATATGCAAGACTTTGATAAGAAAATGGAAAAGATTGCAATTAAGAGTTTATTAGAAAAAAATATTGTTCAGATTGCTTTTGCTTCAGCTGTTCAAGCGATTTTGTTTTTTGATTATTTAATTGATCACAAAGATAGATTGATTGATTTAGTTAAAGGGAAGGATAAAGAAAGAGCAAAAGAATTAGGGTTTTTGAAAGAATTTAAACCAGGATTTATTTGGCCAAAACTTTGGCTTATTAATTGTTTGAAATCAGGATTTAATATGTCTTATTTAGAGGTTGTAAGAGAAAAGATAGGTAAAAATGTTACTATTAGGGATCCTGGAATTATGGCTAGTGAAGGAAGAATTAGCTTAGGAATTACAGATATAGATCGAGCAGGAATTATTCCAGTTAACGAGTGTTTTTTTGAATTTATGGAAGAAAGAGGAAATAATTTTTTGGATCCTGTTACTTTAGATAAGTTAGAATTAGGGAAAAAATACAAGGTTCTTCTTACTACTTTTGAAGGTTTGTATAGATATGATCTTGAAGATATTTTAGAAGTTGTAAGTTTTGAAAAAAGAGTTCCTGTTGTAAAGTTTGTTTCTAGAAATAAATTTTTGAATGTTACAGAAGAGCATGCACCTGAAAGAGAAATTATTTTGGGTGTTGAAAATGCAATGAAGAAATTTGGAATTAAATATCGAGGTTTTACGGTTTTGCCTAATGTTTCGGGAAGAAAACCTAAATACGAAATACTTTTTGAACCTTTAAATGAATTTGAGGAACATCTCGCTTCCGATTTAATTAAAGAAATTGATAAAAATTGGCAAGATTCTATTTTAACTTATGCTGAAACTCGAAATGAATTTGGTAGAATGGAAAATCCTGTTTTGTCTTTAGTTGAAAAAGGGAATTATGATAATGTTGAAGCTAAAGTTTTAGTTTTAAGAGCTCAAGCGAAACCTGTTTTAGTCACTGAAGATATTAATTATAAAAAGAAATTTAATGTTTTGAAAATTTTTGATTAAATTAATCTTTAATATATTTAGAAACAGTAGGGTATTCTTGAAGCTCTCTGTTTGAACAAGTGTTCTTATACTCACACCAATCACAAAGTATCGAGGGTTTTGCTGGAAATTCTTTTGAGGATTCTATTTCTTGAATTTTTTTGATTGTTTCTTGTTTTAATTGTTCTAATTGTTGGCTTGTTCTTTTTGATGTTATTTTGTGGTTGTGTGCAAGATAGTGCCAGATAAGTTTTACATCTCTTTCTTGACCATATTGATTTTTTACTGCAATAGAATAAAGTGCTAGTTGCCGATCGTTGTCCATTTCTTCTTGACTCGGTAAAAAATTAGCTGTTTTGTAATCGTGGACTTCGTATTCTTCTGTTTCTAAATTGAAAACAAGACGATCTATGAATCCTTGAATTTTGTATTTTCCTTCTTCATCTAATTCAATTAGAACCCCTTTTTCACACTCAATTGTTCCATCTTTAAAAGGCGAATGTTTAGAATAATAATCAACTAAAAATTGAATTCCTTTATTGAAATAATCTCTTGCAGTTAATCCTTCTTTTACTATTTTTATTTCTTCGGAAAATTCGTTTTGCCATTCTTCTGTAAATTTTTCTATTAATTCATCTATTTTTGGAGACCAATCTTTTGATTCTTTAACTTTGTTGTATGTCCATTCTAAAGTATTATGAACAGCAGTTCCTAAATGTGCTTCGATTGTCTTTGTAAAATCAGGTTTTATTTTCTCTATATATTTGTATTTGAATCTTAGAGGGCATTTTTCAAAAGTTGCAACACGAGAGTGAGAATAAATTGTAATTTTAATTACCTCCTTTGGTTAAATAATAGAATGAATAAGACATTATAAAGTTTATTGAATTTTATCAATATTGTTTTTTTCAAAAAAACATTGGTATGACTGCAGACATACCGCTTTATTTGGTCTATTATTTGATGAAATTTTTAATTTTCTTTATTCAATAATTTCGCCAAATCCAATAAGTCTCCAGTGTCCAGAAATATTTCTTGCAATACCTACATTTTCACCTTTTAGACCTACAATCGGGATTGTTAATGAAAGTTCTATTTCATCATCGGAAATTTTTTGAACTGTTCCTACGGTTATAGTGGTATTTACACTTAACATTAAAAGTTCTTTTGTTTTTATTGGATCTACTTTCTCATGAGTTTCTGTTCCTAATACTTTTTCAAATAATTTTGTTTTGATCTTTGTTTTATATGCTATTTCAGGAAGAGATCCTTTTTTAGAAACTATGCATCCTGTTAAAGAATCTGTTTTTGTTAGGAATGGATCAAGATTTGTTTCAATAGAAATGCTTGCTCCAGGAGTGATTTCATTTACGTTTTTATTTCCTTTATGAAGCGAAATTATTTTTGTTTTCAAAGGTTTATATTCCGTTTGATTATGTTTTTTTTCTGTTAATCCAGGTTTTATTTCTATTTCGTCTCCGACTTTCAGCGTTCCTTGTTTAAGGATTCCTCCAAGAACTCCTCCATGAAGTTTTTTTATGCTTGTTCCTGGCCTATTAATATCAAAACTTCTAGCAATTAAGAAAAGAGGTGTTGCCTTTTTATCTTTTTTTGGAATTTCTATTTTATCTATTTCTTCTAATAGTTTATCGATGTTTATTCCTTGTTGAGCAGAGATAGGGATTATGGGCGAATTTTCAGCAACCGTGCCTTCTACAAATTTTTTAATTTCTTTGTGATTTTCAAGTGCTTTTTCTTTTGAAACCAAATCTATTTTGTTTTGAACGATGATTATTTTTTTTATTCCTTTAGCTTGTAAAGCCATTAGATGTTCTTGTGTTTGAGGTTTAATTCCTTCATTCGCAGCTATAACTAAAATGGCGGCATCTATAATTGCGGCTCCTGAAAGCATTGTAGCCATAAGCATTTCATGTCCTGGAGCATCTATAAATGAAACATATTTTTTGGGAGTTCCTTTATCTGTAGTATAACTGTTTTTATCTTTATGAATTGTAATGTCGGCGTAACCTAACTTAATCGTAATTCCACGTTTAAGTTCTTCAGAGTGAGTATCTGCAAATTTTCCTGTTAAATTATTTAATAAGGTTGTTTTTCCATGATCTATATGTCCAACTACCCCAACATTAATTTCAGGTAAATCGTCTTTTTTTGCCATATAAGTTAATTGAAGAACTAGTTTTTAAGTTTGTTGATTCAGTTTTTGTATCTAATTAATTCATGAGAAAAAATATTCCCTTCTTCCCTTGTTAATTTTAACAATGAAGTTAAATTCCAAGGATATTCGTTTGAATCTATATTTTCCGATTTTAAAGGATTTACAGGGAATATTACTTCCTTAGTCGATAAATACAATAAGAAATCTATTTTAGCGAAATTTTCAAATGCTTGTTTATACATTCCATTTTCTCTTGCAATTATTCCTGCATAATAGTTATACCCCATTTTACTTGCTATAGAAATCTTTTTTGATATTTGATTTTTTTTATTTGCCGAATCTAATTTTTTTGATAATCTTCCCCATTGTTCAGGTGTGAATCCGTTTATCATAAATATTCTTAGAAAACTATATATTATAAACTTTTCTATTTTGTTGCTACTTAATAATTAATATTTATTCTTCATTAGATTCTTTTTCAGGTTCAACTTCCTCTCTAGAATCTTTTGGTTCTTCTTCAGGATTATAAATATCTTTTTTTAATGTATGAGGTTCTTCTTCAGGATGAGCGTATTCTAATTCCTCTTTTTTTTCTTGTTTCTCTTCTTCAGGAAGATCTCTTTCTTCTATTGGTTTTTCCATTTTATTATTTCTTTTCTTCTTTAGTTTCTTCAGGTTTTTCTTCAGTTTTAGGTTCAAAAATATCTTTTAAGGGCTTTTTTCCTTGTTTTGTAACCGTAAGATTAACTTGCCTAATATCTTCAGAAATTACTTTCCCTCTAACTGTTTTTCTTAATCTTAATCCTTTTGGAGTTTCATTTGAATGTTTCTTTTTTCCTTCGTGTTTTGGACGTTTTTTCATCCCTTTTTCATAACTTAATAAAACTCTTTTTGTTCCTTGCCCTTCAATATTTTCCATTGCAGTAAATCCGGATTTATCTGAAGCTCCTTTAATCTGAAATTCATAATCTTCTAATTCAGGTTTATCTACTCCAAGATCTTTCCCTGAAATTTTTTGTCCAAGTTCTTTTCCAATTAATGAGGAGGATTCTGTTTCTAATTTGTAAGTTTTTCCTTCTTTTGTTCCAATATTTATTTTGAAAGCCATGAATTTTATTGTTATGTAAAGTTTTTAAAGGTTATTGATTTTTGTTTTGTATGATGAAGAGATGGATAAAAGATATTAGAACTAAATCTAACGATAATATTGTTGTTTTAGGGAAGGTAAACCGTGTTGTTCAGACAGCTGGGCCTACGATATTTTCTATTTCTGACGGCACTGGTTCTTTTCAGATAAAGGGATTTAAATCTCCGGGCGAAAGGGCATATCCTCAAATTCAAGAAGGAGATTCTGTTGAGGCTAAAATAAAATTAGAAGAATTTAGGGGAGAGGTTGAAGGTGATATAATTCAAATTAAAAAATTAAATAAAAAGCAAGAAAAAGATTTTTTAGATTCTTTTAATAAAATTCAAAAAGAAAGAATTAAGGTTGTTCCCCCTCAATTTTTAGTTAAAAGCATTATTTTAGATAAACTGAAAGATAAATTTGTGAATGCTGCGAAAGAAATTAGGCTGGCAATTATTCAGGAAAGACCGATTATTGTAAGACATCACAATGATGCAGATGGATATTGTTCAGGATTTTCGTTAGAAAAAGCTATTTTGCCCTTAATCAAAGAACAACATGGATCGGTAAAGGCAGGATGGGAATTTTATACTCGATCTCCTTGTACCGCTCCTTTCTATGAAATCGATGATTCTATTAGAGATGCTGCCAACTCTTTAAGAAATGTTGCAAAATTTTCAAATAAAATGCCTTTAATTGTTATTGCAGATAATGGATCTTCTCCAGAGGATTTGATGGCAATAAAACAAGGTAAAATTCATGGAGCAGATTTTATTGTTGCGGACCATCATGGTTTTGAAAAAGATGTTATCTCTGACGAAGTTCTTGCACATATTAATCCCTTTTTGGTTGGAGAAAGCGGATCTGAAATTTCTGCAGGAATGTTGTGCACTGAATTAGCGAGGTTTGTTAATCCTGATGTGAAAAATATTTCTCAAATTCCCGCAATGGCAGGTTTTGCAGATAGGATCGATTTAGAAAATCCTAAAATAATGAGTGATTATTTGAAGATCGCAGAAAAGGAAGGATATACAAAAGATTTGTTAGCAGATATTTCTTTGCTTGTGGATTATGTTTCTGCTAAAGTTAGATTTATGGAAGTCAGAGAATATATTGAAGTTTTATTTGGAGAACCCCGGAATAAACAAAAAGAACTTGTTAGTTTGCTTGCACCTTATATAAGGGAATTAGATGCAAAAGGTTTGGCAATTGGAAAAAGTAATTCTGAACAAGAGAAAATTAATAATGTTACTTTACAATCTATCAATATTGAAAAAACTTTTCCGGGATTTGGATTTTTTCCTAAACCTGGGAGGGCGGTTGGTTTACTTCATGATGATTTGCAAAAAACTAAAAAGATTAAATCTTTGGTTACAATTGGAATAATGAATACTGCAATTACAATTCGTGCAACAAATGATGCGAATTTTTCTGTTCATGAACTTTTGAAATTTGTTGAGAAAAAATGCCCTGAAGCTTTTGTTACAGGTGGAGGACATAAAAATGCAGGTTCAATTAATTTTTTACCTTATAAAAAAGATGAAGTTGTTTCTTTAGTTAAAGAATTTATTAAAAATAGAAAATAATTTAGAAATTTAGAATCATTATTGTTATAGAAAGCACTATTAAAACAGCCCCAATAATTTGAAATAATGTTTTTTCTTTTATTTTGTTTGCATATTTAGATGAAATTATTGCTCCGACTATTCCTGCTCCTGCAGTTAAAAGAATTGATTCAAAAGGAATTTCAGATTTTATGAAATGTCCTAATCCGCCTGCAAGTGCTATAAATGCCATAATAAATAATGATGTTCCGATTGCACTTTTAATAGGGTAATCAAAGATGTAAAGAAGGGTCAAAAGAATAAAAATTCCCCCTCCTACTCCAAAAACTCCAGATAAAATTCCTATTAAAGTTCCAAATATAAGTGTGGCTGATACTTTCCTTTTTTCAAAATATTTTATGAGTTTTCCATTTTTGAATTTTAAAGGATTGACAATAAAATTTATTCCGGTAATTAAAATTACTATTCCGAATCCGTTTCCTAGTGTTGGATGAGGAACATATCTTGAAAAGAATCCTGCGATTAGTGCAAAAAATGTTGCAATTATTGCAATTATTATTCCGTGATTTAACCTTATATTATTTGATTTTTTATAAAAATATGCTGAAGTAGTGGCTGCAAAAAAATCAGTAATTAAAGCAAGCCCGATTGCAATATAAGGAGTATAGGAAGTGAATATCATTAAAAGTCCTGCCATAAAAGCTACTGCAGAGGCTCCGATAAAACCAGTTATTATTCCGGCTCCTAAACCCGAAATTAAGAGGATGATTATTGTTCCAATATCCATATTATTTATTGATTTTTTTTAGTTATAAAGTTTATGTAATGGTTTTTTAGATAATCTATTAGGACAATAATTCATTTAAATTCTCTTTTTCTTTACTTTTTATGGCAGAAATAAAAAAATTAAGCTCTTCGAAGATAACAACATATAAAGGATGCCCATTTGCTTATTATTTAAAATATGAAAAACATGAAAAAATTCCTACAAATGTTCGTTATGCTTTTGGAAAAGGAATTCATTATATGTTAGAAGAATTTTATAAAAAAAATTATAAATCTCCTGAAAGTTTTGGGAATTTTTGGAAATATTACTGGGGAATGTTAGCTTCTGGAGAAAATTTAAAAGGAAAACAAAAGAGGCAATTAAAATTAAATGAATTTCCAATGAAAAATGGGAATGTTCTGAAACTTGGAGATCATATTGACTATGGGAATGATCCTGCAGGAGTTTTTTTTGGATATATGAAATTGGGAGAAGATATTTTGAAAAAATTTTATAAGAGACATATTTCTGAAAAAGATCCTGAAAATAAAAGTAGAAAAATTCCAATTGCGATTGAAAAAGGATTCGGAGTAAAGAAAAATGAACCTTTTAGGATTAATGGAATAAATATGATTGGATATATAGATAGGATTGATAGAGATTTTAAGGGGAAATATTTTATCTCTGATTATAAAACAGATAAAAAAACGCCTGAAGATGGCGCTTTTATTTTACACAGACATCCTCAGTTTACATTGTATAGTTATGCTTTTAGGGAGTTATTTCAGGAAAAAGAGGAGGCGATTTTATATTATCATTTAAGATCTGGGAAAGTTTTTAAGTCGCATAGAAATGAAAAAGATTACGATTATATGAAAAGGTTAATTGATGATGTCGCAGAAGGTATTACGCAAGATAGGTTCACACCTTTTTATGGTTTTCATTGTAATTTTTGCGATTATAAGGTCGCTTGTGGGAAATATAGCTTTGAGTATCAAGAAGGTCCTCGAAAAGATTTAGGAAACAAAACCAGAATTGCAAATGAATTTAAAGATTGGGATATTGATCCTCCTGGACCCTTAAATGGGTTTTTAGAAGATTGATTAAACGCCCCATTCTGGTTTAGATTTACGTTTTATTTCTGCAATTTCATTTAGAACTTTAATTTCGCTACTTGATAAAAGATCTTTATTTTTTTTGAATTTTCTAAATTGAGATTCTGAAATATTTGAATAAAGAATATTTTTATCTTTCATTACTCTTTCAAAATTAATTCCTGGAATTGAAACTGCAACTTCTAATCCTTCTTTTGCTTCATCAACTGATTTATTTTCTGATTGGATATTTTTAATTTTTCCAATTTTTTCTCCTTTTTCATCAATTAAATTTAAATCTTTTTTTAGTTTCCCTCCAGAAACTCGGACTCCAAAAATCGCGGGATTTGTGTTTCTGAAAACATACTGGTGTAAAATTTCTATTTTGCAGATTGTTGCCAGTTCCATCATTCTTCTTTTTTCAATTTCTTTTGATTTTTCCTTTCTAAATTCATTTAAATTTTCAATTAATTTGTAAACTACATCATTTGTAATGGTTTTAATTTTTTCATTCTTTGCTAAATTTTTCGCATCTTCTTCAATAGAAACATTGAATCCAATTACTACAGCGTCGATTTCATTAATTTTTAAATTTGCCTTACCTGAAATGATGTTTGATTTGTTTATATTTCCAATTCCAGCTTTTACAACAGGAATATTTGCTTGACTTAATAAAACCATAAGTGCTTCTAAACTCCCCAATGAATCCGCTTTAGCAATTATTCCTTGTTTTTCTGTTTTTATGTTTTCTCCTATTTGTTTTTTGAATTTTTCTTTTAATTTTTCTTTATTATTTTTGAATATTTCAAAAGGCATTCCTGGAAGAATTTCATCTTTTTCTGTTAATTGTAATCTTAGTCCTGTTGATGCTTGAACTTTGTTTTTTGATTTGAATTTTGCACATAAAGGTTCTATTTCTTCTAAAACTCTTATTCTAGTTGTAATTAATGGTTTTGTAGGATCAAAGGATGCAACTGCAATTTCGTCAGATTTTTTTAATTTTCCATCGTGTAATATGGCTTCAATATAATTTGTTGCTTTTTCCTTTTTAATTTCAAGCATCACTCCTTTTGCATCATCTCCTAATTCTAATTTATTTGTAAGATATTTTTGACTCAATCCGCAAAGCATCATTATTAATTCAGGTATTCCTTGTTTTGTTTCAGCAGAAGTTGGAACTAGGGCTATTTTTTTAGAAAAATCTTTGACATTATAGAATAAGTCTGATTCAAATCCATATGAGCTGAGAGATCCTATGATAGTCATATATCTTTCCATAAATGTGTTTTGAATATTTTGGGCTTGAGATTCAATTGAAGTTTTCAGAGGTATTGAATCCGGAGATTTGGGTGTTCTCCATCCAGAAATGTTATCTATTTTGTTTAATGCGATTATAAAAGGGGTTTTATTATGTTTTAAAATTTTAATTACTTCTGCTGTTTGAGGTTTAATCCCTTCATTTATGTCTATCACTAAAACTGCTAAATCAGCTAAGCTTCCTCCCCTTTTCCTTAAATTTGTAAATGCTGCGTGTCCAGGAGTGTCGATTAATAGGAATCCTGGGATGTTTAATTTAATTCCTGATTTTTCAATTAATGGGCAGGCCTTTTTTAGATCTTCTACAGGATAAGAAGTAAAGGAAATCTTTTGAGTGATTCCTCCTTTTTCTCCTTCTTGAACACATGTGCTTCTAAGTGAATCAAGGATAGATGTTTTTCCGTGATCTACGTGCCCCACTACAGTTACAATTGGTTGTCGAATTTCCATAGAAGAAATAAATAAAAATCAGTTAAAAAGATTTGGTTTTATACTTTTGCAAGACCATCCAATCGATTATTTTCGACACCTTTTTATATAATAATTTGGTTTCTGTTATATCAACTTTATGAGAATTAAAATTTCTATAAAGCCATATTAATTTCGGATATGTCAAATCTGCTAAACTATATATTAAATTTTTTGTTTTTTGATCGGGAACACCTTTATCTTTTTTATTATACGAAATTATTTTTTCTCCAAAATTTGTCTTTTCAATTTCATAAAAATAATTCGTGGTTCCATCTAGAACTCCAATTAATTTTTCTAAGTTATTAGAATATTTCGCTTTAATTTTTTTTCCAGTATTAAAAAAATCTATATCAATTAAATTTGTATTATCTTTTTCAAATTTTTCTGCTAATTTATTGTATGTTCCCCTATTAATTGATGTAGCAATATTTGCATGTATTAAATAATCGATTAATTTTTTTGTACTAAATTTTTCTTTTTGATTGTTTATTGTAATTTCGAAAGAATCTTTTAGACATTCCATTAGTTTTTTTGATTCGATTCCATATTCTTTATAGATCGTATGATCTGTTATTTGATTTAATTTTTCTTGGGAATAAGTTGAAATATTTGAAATTAAAGATGCCGCTAAGATTAACTTTTTTAAATTCATGAATTCTTTAAACTATTTGGTTTTATAAATATTAAGAAAAATATAAAAAAGAAATTTTGTTTATTTGAATATGAATACATTAAAGGAATTAGAAAAAAAGTATGATTTGGAATTAAATAAAATTATTTCTAACATTAAAAAAGAAAAAGCTAAATTGGTGTTACTTCAATTTCCAGACGGTTTGAAACCTTATGCAACTTCTATTGTGGACTATTTGCGTGAAAATACTTCTGCAGAATTTTTGATTTGGTTTGGAAGTTGTTATGGAGCATGTGATACTCCCGTTTTAGATAAAGAAACAGAAAAGAAAGTTGATTTGGTTGTTCAGTTTGGACATAATGAAATGATGCCTAATTATTAGACTTTAAGAAATTTTTTAAACTAAACCTAAAATCATTGCAACACCTAATAATAACATTATTATTCCTGCAACTAAATGTAGTTTTTTGATATTTCTATCTTTCCAGCCTGAAATATCTTCTACTTTTGCAAATCCTTTGTAAACCGCGAAAGTTAATATGACCATTGGCAATACAAAGATTAAATTATATAATAAAAGAGGAGGGATTGTTTTTACTAATTCTGAAGCAGAAAGGATTCCTCCTGCAATTACATATGGTCCAATAGTACAAGGAAGTAAGAAAACAGTTACAAATAATCCCGTAATAAAAGCTCCTTTTGGCGAAGTTACACCATTAATTAATTTTTTCATTTTTGGTCTTAATTTTAAAGGCATTTCTGTTCCAATTGTTCCGGGCTTATAGACAAAAAAATCTCTTATATTTAAAGTTCCTAAAATTATTGCAAATCCTCCAAGTACCTTGTATAAAATAACTCTAACAGAAGTTAAAGCTTGAATTAATTGAAAAGATTTAATTATAATTAGACCATAGATCAAATACATTATAAATACAGAAAGTGCAAAAGATAACCCTGCTAAAAGGATATTCTTTCTGTTTTTTGGATTGTAACTTATAATTGCAATTAACATTAAAGTTAAAACTGCTAAAGCACAAGGATTTATAGCGTCTACTGCAGCTAAAGATATTAATTTTGCGAGTGTTAATTCTTCTTGAGTTTCCTGAGATTCTTCGGCAATTGTTTTGAATTCAATTGCATTATCAAATTTGATACTTGTTCCAGAAAGGGGAACTGAAACAGGTTCTATTTCAGTATGTTGAATTTGAGAGATTACTTCATTTATGTTTTGATGTAATAATTTTTTTAAGATATCTGTAGAATTTGTTGAACTTGTGTTGTAATTATCATTCCATTGAAAAATCCAACTTATTGTAGTTCCATTTTGGCTTAGGGTTTCACTTTCTTTTATGAGTATCTTGTCTTGTTTCCAGATTTTTGGTTTTCCCGGAAGATTATTAAGATTTAGCTTTTCAAAAGTTATAGAAGTTCCATTTGGAAGCATACATCTAGCATAATCTAAAGTTTCGATTTTTTCTTTTGTCCAAGAGGTTGTAGGCCCGCCACCATTACTTCTTTCTCCTGCTTCATTTTCTTTGTCTATTATTATTTGTGGAACTCCGCTCTGAGCTCCAGTATTTGAAATATAGTCATTTAATATTTGCCCATTTTCAGATAATTGGTAAATCTCATATTCAATTACTATAAAGTTTTCATATTGTTTTGTATATTCTTCCAAAATAATAGGGTCTGCAGCTGCACAATGAGGGCAACCTACCCCTGTAAAATAAACAGAACAAATTTTTTGAGATTCTTGAGCAGAAGTTATACTCGTTCCAACTAACAAAATTAACAATGCTATTAAGAGCGAAAATATTTTTTTGTTCATTCTAATTCAAAATTTTCATTCAGTTTAATTTTATTTTTGTTTTTTGATTTATTTATTTTTAGAATGTTTTTTTCTTTTAATTTTTTTATTGCTCTATGTTTTCTTAGTTTTGAAAGTCCTTTTAGGTTTGATTGTAATATTTCTTTTCATCTTTGTCTAAAAATTGTAATATTGTATTAACATTAAATTTTACTTTTTTGTTTTTTCTCTCGATTTGTATTGAAAGTAAATAGTAAACCAAACCACCAATAAAAATAATAGATAAGCCTATAAATAATAAAATAAAATTTTGGCTGACCATTTGAGGACAACCACAACTTTTAATTTGTAAATGTTCTCCTAATAGTAAGCTTAGAAATATGATTAGAAGTATAAAAGATATTCCTGAAACAATAAGTGAAATCATTTTTCCTCTTTTCATAGGTTCAAATAGAAACTTTATTATTTTTAAATCTTTCTGAAGTTTCTTTTTTTTGAAACCTTTATATTTGGAGTTTCACTTTTTTGAAACTTCTTTTAGAATTTGAAAATCTTTTTTTAATACATCTATTTTTCTAGGATTATAGGTTGCAACAGCCGGATGAAATAAAGGCATTATTTTTAGAGTTCCTACTAGGGTTGAAACTTTGAAAATTTTTCCATGAATTTTAGTTATTCCTTGGATATTATCTTTTAATCCATATTTTTCAAAGATATATTTTGTTGAGAAATTTCCTAGACAGCAAATAATTTTTGGTTGAATTATCCCTAGCTGTTTATCTAAATAAGGACCACATGCAATTATTTCTTCATTTGTAGGGTTTCTATTTTTAGGGGGGCGGTGTTTAATTATATTTGTTATGTAGATATCGTTTCTTGAAAAATTAATACTTTCTAATAATTCGTCTAAAATTTTTCCGGCACGGCCAACAAAAGGTTTTCCCTGTTTATCTTCGTTAAAACCCGGGGCTTCTCCCACAAAAACTATTTCTGCATTTAAGCTCCCTTCCCCCGCCACAGCATTTTGAGCTTCTTTATGTAGGCCACATTTTTTGCAACCTTTAATTTCTTTTATTATTTTATTTATTTTTTCTTGTTTGCTCATAATTAAAACAAAGAATTTTATTATTTAAACTTTAGCAAGAAATTATTTTTATAATTTATTTAATACTTCTCTTAAATTAGAATTTTTATTGTAATAAAATAAGTTGGGTTCTTTTTTTAATAATTTTTCTGTTATTTTCCAAGCAAAAATAATTTCTTTTATATTAGGAAAATGTTCTTTGTTATTGGAAAAAAATTTCTTAAATAGTTTAACGTATGAATTTTCTGAACCTATTAGAATTTCTTTATTATCTATAATTATTCTTGAATCTTTTTTGTTAAAAGCTTTTCCCGTTATAAATTCTATTTTTCTTTTTCCTGTATTTATTAAAATGTAGGCAAATGTTTCAGTTTGAGATTTTCTCCCCAATTCTTTTACATATCCTTTATTCTTTCCATTGCCATATTGTCCCCTATAGAACTTTTCTATTTTGAAATTTTTTAGCTCATTAATATTTGGGATTATTTTAAAGAGGACATTAATTAAATGGCTCTGAATCATATCTTTTATTGCTCCAATGTCATCATAAAAATTAACTCTTCTCTCTAACCCTAATTTTTCAACAGAAATTAATTTTAATTTCTTAAATTTCTTTTTTTCTAAATTTAAAATTTTTTCCTTAAATAAATAATGATCTGAAATAAATATTTCTCCTTGCAAATTATTTCTTTTTATGGTTTTTTTTATTTCTTTTGAATCTTTTAAATCCCCCCCAAAAGGTTTTTCGATTAAAATTTTTAATTTGTAATCTTGTTTTTTTAATTTTCCTAAAGAAATTAATGTTTGTTTATATAATTTAGGTGGTAGAGATACATAAAAATAATTTTTTTCTTGTTTATTTAAATGAGGGATACAAGCTTTACAAATATTTTTTGAATTGTAATTTATTTGAATATAGTTTATTTTCTTTTTAAAATTTTTATTACACTCTTTTTTACAAATAAATTTTTGATAAACTTCATTTGTAAAATCTCTTCTTCCTAAAGCATAAATTTTCAGATTTTCTTTTTTTAAGCTTTGAAGTGCTGGAAGAACTTTTCTTTTTGTTAGATCTCCTGTTGAACCAAAAATAAATAACTTCATATTATTTTAATATCCTTATAAGCAGAATCAGCCGCTGTTGCTCCTTCTCCGCAAGCAGTTATAACTTGTTTTAATGGATTATTGGTAATGTCTCCTGCTGCATAAACTCCTTCAACAGAAGTTTCTTGTTTTTTATTAACTTTAATATAATCATTATCAGTTATATCTAAACTTAAATCTTCAGATAGTTTCTTTTCTGGTTTATAGCCTATTTCAATAAAAACTCCTTGAATGTCTAATTTGTTCCCTGATTTTAAATTCAAACTTTCAACTGAATCTTCTCCCTTAATTTCTTCAACTTCTTCTTCAAACATAACTTCAATTTTCTCATTTTCTTCAACTTGTTTTACCCAACTTGGTTCTCCTCTATAAAATTTATCTCTTCTGTAAATAATATAAACCTTATTTGCATATTCTGCCAATAATAAAGCTGCTGTTAAAGCTGCATTACTTCCCCCAACCACTGCAACATCTTTATTTTTAAAAAAACCCGCATCACAAGTAGCACAATAACTAACTCCTTTACCTAAAAGCCTTTTTTCTCCAGGAACTTTTAGTTCTTGTTTTTCTCTTCCAACAGCAAGAATTACCTTTTTTGAAATGTACTCGTCTTTATTTGTTTTTATTTTAAATTCATTGTTTTTTTTCTCTGTTTTTTCAACTTTTTCTTGTTTTAATTCCGCTCCCAAGGATTTTGCTTGTTCTATCATTTTTATTCCTAGTTCTATACCCCTTATTTCTTTTGAGAAGGAAAATTACAAACTTTGTGGGCTTC
>CAZXCF010000008.1:0-18725 GCA_964638995.1 Candidatus Woesearchaeota archaeon
GGGATTATGGGTCCAGACGAATTTCATGAAAAGGCGGGCAATAAACAAATCAATGATAATGCATATACTAATGTTATGGTTTCTTGGGTGATGGAAAAAATATTGGAATTAACTAAAAAAATTCCGGAAGTTATCAAAAAGAGATTAAATATAACTGAAGAAGAAAGAAAGAAATGGAAAGATATTAGTGAGAATTTAAATGTTATAACGAAAAACGGAATAATAATGCAGTTCGAAGGTTTTGAAAAATTAAAAGAATTAAATTTTGAAAAATATAGAAAAAAATATGGAAATATTGAAAGAATGGATAGAATTCTGAAAAAAGAAGATAAAAGTCCTAACGATTACAAAGTGTTAAAACAAGCGGATGTTTTGATGATTTTTTATGTTTTACATTTTCATGAGGCGATTAAAGTTTTAAAGAGGTTGGGAGTGAGAATTAGAAATCCTGTATCTTTTTTGAAAAGAAATTATGATTATTATTCAAAGATAACTACTCACGGGTCTTCATTGAGCAAATTTGTTCATAATGCAATCTCTACAGTTTATGGAAAAAAAAGAGGCGTTTGGAATTTTTTTAATGATGCACTTTTTGTAGATGTTTGCGATTTGCAAAAGGGTACAACTTCGGAAGGAATTCATTGTGGACTAATGTCTGGAACCATAAATCTAGTTAGAAAATATTTTGCAGGAATTAAAACTCATGAAGATGGGATTACCTTAAAACCTACATTTCCTTCTCATTGGAAATTTTTAAAATTTAAAGTTACTCATAAAAACAGTTTATATTCTTTTGAATTTACTCCTAAAGAAGTAAAAATAAAATTAGAAAAAGGGAGTTCGGGAAAAATATATTATAAAAACAAAAAGTACATTTTAAAGAAAGGTGATGTATTTAAAAGAAAAAACATAAATACTTTTGAGAAAAAAATAATGGAAATAACGCCTTTCTGTTTTAGGACCTAAGTTTTTTGTGTACAATCTTTAAACATTTTTTTTGATTTGGCCAAGTTAATTTTTCTAGTGCTTCTTCAAAATTTAGCCAACTATAATCCGAGTGTTCTTTTTTGTCTAACTTAATTTTATTTTTTTTGACACGAGCTGAAAAAAGTTTGTAAGTTTGACCTTTTATTCTTGGTCTATCGGGAAGAGATTTTTGGTACTTGTATTTTCCTATTTTTTTGAATTCATTTATTTCTCGAGGTTTTAATCCTGTTTCTTCATATATTTCACGTTTTACAGTATCTAATTTAGGTTCTTCTTTTTCGATCCCTCCTTTTGGAAATTCCCAACCTTTCCAGTGTAAATTTCTTTTTAGAATAAGATATTCTGGGTTTTTATTTTGAAGAGTATAAATTACTATAAACACTCCTTTTCTGTATCTCTTTTTTTTGAACATAAAAAGATCAGGAGAAATTTATTTTTAAAAGTTGTCTTGGAAGTAAAGAAAATAGAATATTTTTATTGCTTCGTCATTAGTTCTTGAAGTAAATGCCAAAGTAAAGAAATCTTTATAAAGCAAAGGCAATTAAATTTAGTATGGAAAAAAAGAGTGTGATTTTGGGGTTAATTTTTAGTATAATCATTTTAGGTTCTGTTCTTATTGGAAGTGCAACAATTACTAATCCTGTTGAGAATGAATTATTTTTTAATAATTCAAATATAACTCTAAAATGGGATTTAGATAATGAAAAAAATTATACTGGATGCAGTTATATCTTGGATTCAGAGAATTCTACTTTAATACCTTCATGTTATGATAATCAAACTATTTTGGATTCTCTTAACGAAGGAGAACATAAAGTTACTTTAAAATTAAATGATGACAATGGTTATGAAGAAATAAATAGAACATTTTATGTTGATACCATATCTCCTAAAATAAATATAACTTCTTTTCAAAATGGATCCCAACACGATCATGTGATTAGCGAAATTGAATTTGAATTAAACGAAACTAACCCGGAATATTGTTGGTATTCTAACGGTTCTCAAACTTCTACTCCTGAAAACGACAGCACTTTATCTGGAATAAATTCTACTGAAGATTGGAATACTTGGACAATCTATTGTAATGATTCTGCTGGAAACTTAAATTCTACAAATGTAAGTTTTTGGGTTGATTCAATTTATCCGAATATTACTATTTTAAATCCTCTTTTTCCTTTAGATTATACTAAAGAAAATTCATTTGAAGTAACATCTGAAATTTTTGAAAAAAATCTAGATGAATTTGAGGCAGGGAAAGAGTCAAGAATAGAAGTGTGGGATCCTTTAAATAATAATTTCCCTTCATTTCCTACGGCGGCTGTTAACAGAATAGTTAATTCTTCAAATATTAGTTTCTACGAACATCCTCTACCCGATGAAGGAAAATATACTTATATTTCATGGGCAAAAGACACAAGAAACCATATTTCTAATAAAACAGGAACAATAATAAGAGATACTATAAACCCAATAATTAATATATCAAACCCTATAAACAATCACAATTATTCTGACATTGTAGAGATTTCTGTTTTTAGTGAAGATAATAAAACAATAACTACAGATGTTTCAAACATAAAAAACATAACATTACAAATAACAAACGGAACTTGGAGTTATTCTAATTCATCTAATTCAAGTTCAATAAATTATTCATGGAATTCTTCTGAAGTTGCTGACGGATATTATAATATAACTGCTACAACTTTTGATAAAGCAGGTAATCAAGACAATGAAACTATAGAAATTAACATTGATAATACTGCTCCAAAAATTAATTTTAATTGGCCTAATGATGGAGGAATTTATAATTCAAACCAAACAATAAATATCACTGCTGAAGATGAAGCTGGACATTTGAACAAAATTTACTTATACTATTCTAATGGAACTTTAATAAACAATTCAAACACAAGTCCTTTATTACATAATTTATCAGATGGAAACTACACTGTTTATGGATATGCAAATGATACTTTAGGGAATTGGAATAAGACAGACAATGTTACTTTTTTAATTGATACAATTGATCCTTATGTTGGAATAACTTCTATAATTGATAATCCTTCTGAATATATTTTAGAAAATGTGACTATTAATGGATTTGTTAATGATACAAATTTTGACATGGGACAACTAAATATTACAAATAGTTCAGGACACTTGATTCAAAATTGGACTATTCCTGATGCAAGCCAAGGATCTCCAGATCTATCTAATTTAAGTGTAGGCAATTATACAGCAACATTATGGGCAATTGATTTGGCAAATAATACAAATATAACTTCTGTAAATTTTACTGTAGAAGATACAACTGCTCCAATTTTTAATAAAAGTATTTCGTACCGAAATGTAACTTATGGAACAGATTGGGCAGGATATGATTTTGATGCTTTTGATTATTCTCCACTAGGAACATGGACAATTAACAATAGCAATTTTACAATAAACCAAACAGGTTATTTAGATGCTGGAATTTTAAGTGCGGGAAACTATAGTGTTAATATTTCTGTAAAGGATACATATGGAAACTCTAATTACACTTTATTTACATTAGAAGTTAAAAAGGCTACACCTGTATTAAATTTAAGTGTGATAAATGCTACTTATCCTGCTAACGGAACAATTAATGCATCTGCAACTAATTACAATGATGGAAGTTTAAACTACTCATTATATATAGATGGAAATTATCAATCTTCTGGAGACTCTATAAATTTATCTAAACAATTATCTGCTGGAAACCATACAATAACCTATAATACAACTGGAGGATTAAATTATACATCAAATTCAATCACAAAAACTTTAGAAATTGAAAAGGCAAATAGTTCTATTAAACTTGAAATCAATGGAAGTGAAGATAACTATACAGCAGAAACTCCTGATTATAATGTTTTGATTAATGGAACAATAATTGATGGAGGAAATGAAGATATTTCTATTTATAAAAATGGAGGATTTTTATTAAATAATACTGGAACAATTAATTTAACTAGTTTCGGTTTATATAATATTACTGCACTTTATACAGGAAATGAAAATTATTCTTCATCCTATAAAACATTCTGGATCAATGCAACTGACACAACAAATCCTTTAATTGATTTTGCTACAAATACTGAAGGCAATGGAACATCTGTTTCTCAAAATTGGATTTTTGTAAATATTTCCGTAACAGAAGTAAATGAAGATGTAATTAGTTTTAATTTATACAATTCTTCAGGATTGCTAAACTCAAGTTCATATTCTAATGGAAAAAGAACTATTAATTGGACTAGTTTAAATGATGGGATATACTCTTATAATGTTAGTATAAATGATACAGCAGGAAATTCAAATCAAACTGAAACAAGAACAATTACTTTAGATACAACAGCTCCAATTATAAATATTAGTTCTCCAGAAAATACAACGTATACAACTAATTTTACATGGTTTAATGCAACTGCAAATGAAAATGTAGATACATGGATTGTAAATTATAATGGAACAAATATTTTTGATATTAATTTTTCAAGAAATTTAGAAGATGGAGACCATAATGTAAGTATTTGGGCAAATGATTCATTAGGAAATTCAGGTTATGAAGAAATTCAATTTTCAATTGATACAACAGATCCTAATATAACTTCGGAAGATGAAACTAATAAAGACCATAATTCAATAAAAATAAATTGGAATACAGATGAACCTGCAAATTCAACGATCTATTATGGAACTAATGAAAGTGACTTAAATAAAACTGAATCAAATCCAAATAATATAGCTTCTCATTCAATTACTTTGAGTGATTTATCTGCTTCAACAACTTATTATTATAATATTAGCTCGTGTGATGGGGTTGGACATTGTACAACTGAAGGAATTTATAATTTTACAACAGACAATACTCCGACTAACAATCCTCCAAGCGGAGGAGGTGGAGGAAGTACAACAAAGTATTATAATTGTGCAAATTGGAGTGATTGGAGTACATGTGAAAATGGAACTCAAACAAGAGAGTGTCTTGAAAGAGAAGAAACAACTTCATCTGAAGGAGTAAGATTATCTGAGTTTGAAGAAACTGAAACTAGAGATTGTGTTGTTCAAGAAACTGAAGACTCCTCTTCTACAACAATGAATGAAACAGAATCGGGAAATACTACAGAAGAAAGTTCTGAAGAAGAGGTATCCGAAACTCAAGAACAAGAAACTACAGGTCCAGGAATAACAGGTGCAGTTACTGGTTTTGCTGGAACAACAAGCGGAAAAGTGATACTGATTACAATTGGAGCTTTAGGGCTGGCTTGGTTAGGGACTCACTTATATAGAAGAAGATTTCCTAAAAAGAAAAAGAATAAAAAATAAATTTTTCATTAAGAGAATATTTCTGGATGAGCTAAAAAATAAATAAAGTTATAGCCATTTATCTAACGCTTCTTTGAGTTCCTTATGTTCTTTTGCATATTTCTTTAAAGAAATGTTTTTCAATTTAGCGTCTACTGCTTGTCTCATAGCTTTTGCTCCTACAACTGTTCCTTTAGGATGTCCATGAATTCCTCCTCCTGCCTGAATCACTACATCTTTTCCCATAAAGCCCATAATGGAATGAACTAATCCCGGATGAACTCCTCCAGAAGCAACACCAAATACAGGTTTAACATTAAACCATTTTTGAGATAAATATTCTTTTGTTTGTTTTGTAAAATAATTTTCAATTTCTTTTTCGATATGTAAGACTTCTTTTTTTCCTCCGGACATTTTACCATAGGCGGTTCCGATATGCAAAGTATCCACTCCAACCATTCTAGCCAATTGAGCTATTACTTCCATTGACATTCCAAAACCTTTGCTTCTTGGACGGTCTAGCATTGCATGTCCTGCTCTGTGGGCGTGAATAGGTAATTTAGTGTGATTTCTTGCAGTTTGTAACGCGCTCCATCCAAGAGTTAAAATGTCCAACATAATGTAATTCCCTCCATTTTTCTCAACAAAATCAATTCTTTTTTTCATTTCTTCGCATTCAGCAGTACAATTAGCTAAATATACTTTTTTTTCACCTGTTTCTTTTTCAGCTTTTTTGCATGCTTTAATTGTTAATAAAAATCTTTTTTTGAATTTATTGAAATTTTGAGAGGTTAAGTTTTCATCGTCTTTAACTATATCACATCCTCCTCTCCAAGCATCATAAGCTACTTTTGCATGTTGTTTGGATGTTAATCCTACTTTGGGTTTAACAATTGTTCCAACTAAAGGCCTGTCATAAACTTTCAAGTATTTTCTAACACCTTCAATCCCGTATTTAGGGCCTTTAAATGATTTTAGCATTTTTTTTGGGAGAGTGATGTCTTCCCAATATAATTCTTTTGCAGATTTCATTCCATAAATATTTCCCCCAATAGAAGATAAAACACAAGGTAAATTTCCTAGTTCAAATAAATCTAAAGGATAGGCTATTCTACATCTCTTATTTTTTTTATCGAGATAATATACTTTAGGAGTTAAATTTTTCTGGTTTTCTTTATTGATTGTTTTTACGTCTGTCCAAGTTCCGACACTTGATTCACCGGCAGTAATAGAACAAATTTCTCTAAAAGAATAACCTTTTGCAGGAGTTATTTTAAACTGGCAAACCACGTCAGTTTTCTTAGGCTTATATTTCAAATCAATAAAACTATCGTAATGGACTTTTGTCATTTTATCACTCCCTTTTATTATTTATTTAACTTCTTTAAAGTTTTTAAAACTATTCCAAAACACATTCGTCGTTTATACAAACTGCTTCTTTTTCACAAGAAGGGTGATTTGAGATTACTTGTGTACAAAAAACATCTGTGCAGTTTTTTTGTAATTGTGATTCCCAAGAATCTTTTTCGTTTTTGTGTATTGCGATTGCTTCTCCTCCCTCATTACATCCGCAACAACCGGCATCAACTTTTACACAATCACTATCTGTTTCACAAGAATTATCTTTTTTTTCTGCAAAATGTTTACTTATAAAAATAAGCATTATTAGAAGAACTGCTGCTATACCTAATGCAATTAAAAATTTTTTTGAAACTCTTTTCATATTTAAACAAAGCAACTTTTATTTATAAAATTATTTGAATGGGTAATACCGAGAATTATTGAGTATTACTGAATATTATTGAATAATACTTAATATTTTTAAAGTTTAAAATGTTTATTTTATTATGAAATATAAAAGAGTGAGCATAACCTTAAACAAAGATGTTTATGATGCTTTAGAGAAAAAACGTAAAAAATATTTAGATATTGATAGGTCGAATTTTATTGAGTATTTGCTTTGTAAAAAGTTGAGAATTAAAGTTAAAAATAAACCAAAAAGAAAAAAGTGCTTTTTTTGTTGTAGAAAATAATTATTTCCCACAATAAGTTGTTTCTAATCTTTTATGGTGGTATTCTTTGCAGGATTTACAATCTCCGTGTCTTGGACAATCTAACGTAGGGCATCTGCAATCTAAATTTATATCTGACTTATTTTCTTCTTCTGGAAACGGATAATCTTCTTGTCCTTCTATCATTTTTTATCAATTTTATAACCTTCTTTGGCGTCATTTATAATAAATCCTAATTTGCTTATTTTATCTCTTAGCTCATCAGCTTTTTCAAAATCCTTTTCTTTTCTTGCTTTCTCTCTTTGTTCAGCTAACTCTTTAACTTCATTTGGAATCTCTAATTCTTTTTTTTCTAAAAGTTTTAATTCAAAAATTTCTTCAATTTTTTTGAGAGTTTGATATTTACCTTTGGCTTCTTTATCTCTTACCAATTTCCAAACAAATTGTAATGCTTTTGAAGTGTTTAAATCATCATCCATGGCTTCTTGGAATTGTTCTAAATATTCTTTGTTCACTTTTCCGTCGTCTTTTATATCTTTGGTTAAATTTTTTAGGCTTTCATAAGAATTTTTAGCATTCTCCAAAGTTGATTTTGAAAAATCCAAAGGTTTCCGATAATGGTTTGATAAAACGAGATACCTGATAACTTGTCCAGAATAATTTTTTAATAAATCTCTAATAGTTTTGAAGTTTCCTAAGGATTTTGACATTTTTACTTTATCGACATTGACCATCCCGTTATGTATCCAGAATTTTGAGAATTCTTCTTCATATCCTGCTTCTGATTGTGCTATTTCGTCCTCGTGATGAGGAAAAATTAAATCCTGCCCGCCTCCATGAATATCAATAGGCAAACCTAAAATTGCATGTGACATTGCAGAACATTCTATGTGCCATCCTGGTCTTCCTTTACCCCAAGGCGAATCCCATTTTGTTTCGGGAGGGTCTGAAGGTTTTGAAAATTTCCATAATACAAAATCCTGAGGATTTTTCTTATTTGTCGAGCAAATTCTTGCTCCTGCTTTCAAATCATCTAAGTTTTGGTGAGAAAGCTTTCCGTAATCTTTAAATTTAGAAACATTAAAATAAACTCCGTCGTTTTCTATAATGTATGTATATCCTTTTTCTTCTAATCTCTTAACTAAATCTATCATGTCTGGAACATGTTTTGTTGCAAAAGGTTGTATGTCTGGTTTTTTTATTCCGATTGCTTCATAGTCCTTCATATGTGCTTCATAATTTTTTTTAGTTAATTCTTCAATGGAAATATTTTCTTCATTAGATTTTTTTATTATTTTATCTTCAATATCTGTTACATTGGAAACAAATTTAACTTTATAATTTAAAAATTCCAAATATTTTCTTAAAATATCAAAAGAAATTTGTTGCCTTGCATGACCCAAATGAGGAACATCATTAACTGTTGGCCCACAAACATAAATTCGAACAAGATTATCTTTAAGGGGTTTAAATTCTTGTTTTTTCTTAGTTAAAGTATTATATAACTTCATAAAAAATAATAGAAAAAAGGTTATTTAAAATTAACACATGGCTGTTGTAAAACTTCCGACTGGTTCAATACTTATGAAAGATTGGTCAACTGGAACAGGATTCCCTTCAGAATCTGTTACATCAATTTTAATCATCAACTCTGTTTCTGGAACATTTTGAGGAATACTAAATCTTATTGGAACAACAGTGTTTGTCTGTCCTGGAGATGTACTAAAACTATCCCCTTCACTTTTATATAAAACCCATGAATCTACTTGTTCTTGTGTAGCTCCTGAAAGAGACTCTATTTCTTCCACTTCAAAGGCATAGTCCCCTCCTTTATTTGTTAAAACAACACATCCAAAAGACCTTGCTCCTCCGCTTCCTAATTTAATATCATTCATACACTTAACACCTAGTTGTTTACTTCCGAATAAATCCTGGATTTCGTTTTCCATTCGATCTGTAATCTGGTCGGATAATTGAATTCCTCCACACATTAAATTTCTAGTTAAAATTAAACCTAAAATTAAGAAACTAACCATTAAAACTAAAGTAATTATCGTGCCAATACTCATCTGTATTGCAGCTTTTTTATCTTTCATTTTAAGCTGAAGGAATCATTCCCGCATTTGAATTTAATAAGAAAATAATTGTTACTACGAATACTACAACACTTGCAATCATTCCTATTATATTCAGAACTTTTGCAACTTTGTAAGTTTTTGTTGTTCCTTTAAGACTTTGAACTAAACCAACTATTCCTAAAACAAACCCCATAAGAGGTGTAAAGAAAGCTGCAACTATGCTAAGAATCCCTAGAACATAGCTTGATATCCCAAAATCAATTTTGTTTGTCATTTTCCTCTTTTGATATCTTTTTTAATGAAAAGGGTTTTATAAATGTTTTTATGTTAAATGTTGTTTTATCAATAGTTTTAAAAAACTCTTTCTTCTTTTTTATTCATATTTGGGACGGTAGCTCAGGGGGAGAGCACTAGACTGAAGATCTAGGTGTCGTGGGTTCAAATCCCACCCGTCCCATAATATTTGAATCTTTAGGTTTAGTGCTTGAAAAACTTCAGATAATTTCAAGTCCTCGTCTGACTGAAAGGAAAGACTATGCTTGAAAAACTTCAGATAATTTCAAGTGCTAGGCTCAAATCTCGAAGAGATGTTTGAAGCCCAAATCCCACCCGTCTCATAATATTTGAAGATCAACTTTCTTCATTTTTATTTATTCTTTCAAACGAAAAACGGATTCTAAAAATTAATAGAAAAGTGAGTCAAGAACAGGCTTAGAAATATCCTTTCAGGATTTCAGCCTATTTTGCCTTTTTTTATTTAATTGTAAGTCAAGAATAAGCTAGAAGTCGTTTGGACTTCTGCATAATTCATGAGTAAGTCAAGAATAGGCCACCTTTTGTCGAACTTCGCTATTCTGAATTTAAGCCCAGTGTGCGAACAGTTCGTGTTAACATTTCACTTAGCGTCATTAATTGACTTGCACTAGCTAAGATGCTCGTTTCATCAAATCTTCAACTTCGAAGTTCATCGCATGATTCATTACTCGATTGAAGCTGTGTCGTTTCTGTAGCAGCGCTCTACATCACTGCAGTTGAGATTTCCTCAATAGCCTTTAAAGTGGGCGGACCTTCCTCAGAATTCAATGTTCATATTTTAACATTTGACAATTTAATGTCTGAATTCCGAAAGTTAACTACTCGACTTACATTTTTATTAAAAAATAAAAGTATTTAAAATTATTGGAACGCAACTTTCTTAAACATTAATTTTCTTAATAGAATATGAAAGAGGGTGAAGGGTATCATGCCAAAAAAATTGAGAGTATATTTGATGAATTTGAAACTTCTAAAAAAGGTTTGAATGAGAGCGAAGCGAAAAAACGTTTAGAAAAATATGGAAAAAATAAGATTGATAGAAAAAAGAAATTTCAGTGGTTGAAGACTTTATTGAATCAGTTTAATTCATTCTTAATATATATCTTAATTATTGCCAGCGCGGTTATGTTTTATTTAGGTAATTTATTAGATGCTATTGTTATTTTTATTATAGTTTTATTGAATGGAGGGATAGGATTTTTTCAGCAATACAAAGCAGAGAAAGCTATTGAAAATTTAAAAAAACTTGTAGTTCAGAAAACCAGGGTAATCAGGGAAGGTAAAAAAATTGAAATATCCTCGGAAGAAGTTGTTCCAGGAGATATTGTTTATTTAGAACAAGGAGATAAAATAAATGCAGATTGCAGGATAATTGATGAAAAAAATGCTCAAGCAAATGAAGCTGTTTTGACAGGGGAGAGTTTTCCTGTTTCTAAGACTTCAAAAATTTTAGGGGAGAAAATTGATCTCGCAAAAAGAGAAAATATGCTTTATACTGGAACCCAATTGGTAAGGGGGGAAGCTACTGCTGTTGTTGTTTCTACTGGAATGAGTAGTGTTTTTGGAAACATTGCAGGAACATTAGAAGGAATAAAAGTTCAAAAAACTCCGATGCAAAAACGTCTAGATAAATTTTCTAAACAACTAGGATTAGGAATTTTAGGATTATTAGTAATTGTAACTGTTGTGGGAATGTTATATGAATTTGACATGGTTGAAATGTTTTTAACTTCTGTGGCGCTTGCAATTAGTGCGATTCCTGAGGGTCTTCCGGCTGTTTTAGCTATTGCTTTTTCTATTTCTTCTGTTATGATGTCAAAAAAGAAAGTTGTTATTCGAAGGCTTCCAGCAGTAGAAAGTTTAGGGAGCGTAACAACAATTTGCACAGATAAAACTGGAACATTAACTGAAGAAAAAATGAATGTTGAAGAGATTTATGCAAATGGCAATTTATTTAAGAAAAAAGACAAAAAAATTCTTCTGAATAATAAAAAAATAAATTTAAAAAATAAAAAAGAAATTTCTAAACTGATTAGAACAAGTATTCTTTGTAATGATGTTAGTTATGAAAAGGAGGGTAAAGAGTATAAATTGTTGGGAGACCCTACTGAACAAGCATTAGTTAGGTGTGCCTTAGATTTGAATATCAATAAAAAACAACTAGAAGAGGAAAACCCTGAAATTGAGAAGTTTAGATTTGATTCTGAAAGAAAAATGATGTCTGTTTTAAGGGACAATGGAAGAAACAACACACTATATTCAAAAGGAGCTCTTGAAAAAATACTCGAAGTTTCAAAATTTGAATATACTGGAAGTGAAATAAAAAAATTAAGTGAAAAAAGAAAAAAAGAAATTTTAAAATCGTCAAAAGAAATGGAAAAAAAGGCACTGAGAGTTTTAGGTTTTGCTTATAAAAATTTTAATAAAAAAGAAAAAGCAGAAGAAAAAGGGATGATTTTTTTAGGTTTCTCAGGAATGATTGATCCTCCTAGAAAGGAAGTTAAAGGAGCAATTAAAAAATGTAAGGATGCAGGAATCGAGGTAAAAATAATTACAGGGGATTCACTAATTACTGCTTCAGCCATAGCTAAAAAAATTGGAGTTGAAGGAAATGCCATTAGTTCTCAAGATTTAAATGAGATGGATGATGAAGAATTGTCTAAAAAAATCGATAATCTCTCTATTTTTGCAAGAGTTACTCCTCAACAAAAACTTAGAATTACAAAGATACTTCAGGAAAAAAATGAAACTGTTGCCATAACTGGTGACGGAGTTAATGATGTACTTGCGCTAAAATCAGCAGACATTGGAATTGCAATGGGGGTAAGAGGTACTGATGTTGCTAGAGATGTTGCCGATATAGTATTAACTAATGATAATTTTGCATCGATAGTAGAGGGAGTTAATCAAGGACGAAAAACTTATGATAATATAAAAAAATTTACTAAATATTTGTTGGCTGTTAATTTTAGCGGGATTTTGCTTATTACTGCTACGATTTTTATGAAAATGCCCTTGCCCTTATTGCCTTTACAAATTTTATGGATTAATTTGATTACAGATTCTTTTCCTGCGTTGACCCTTGTATTTGAAAAACCAGAAAATGTAATGAAATCCAAGCCTCGTAGAGAAAAGAGTCTTTTTAAAGGAATATGGAAATTTTTAATTGTTGCTGGAAGTTTAAAATTTTTGGTTTTATTGTTAGTCTACCTAATAAATATGGGGAATAATGTTCCAATAGAGAAAGTGAGAACGATGGTTTTAATGACTGTAATCTTTTTTGAGTTGACTTTTGTCTATGTGTGTAGAAGCAATAAATCTTTAATGAAAATTGGAATGTTCTCAAATAAATGGTTAAATCTTGCAGTTATTTTTGGGTTGGTTCTTCAATTTATTTTAATGTATACGCCTTTATCAAAAGCATTTGATGTTGTTAATTTATCGCTTAGCGAATGGGCATTTGTATTGCCTTTTGCTGTTTCAGGATTCGTTATTTTTGAGGCAGGTAAATTAATCTTAGAAAAGAGAAATAACCCAAACAAAAATTAAACCTATTCCTGCACCTAATAAACATCCAACGGACTTTCCAAAAGAAGTAGACATTGCTGTTCTTAAATTATCTATTTGATATTGTCTTTGGTGTTCTGCAATATGGCCTTCAAACAGCCCCCCTATTCCGTCTGTAATAGTATTTCCTGCAGCGCCTCCAATTATCGCCCCTGGAACCCCTGCAACATTTGCTCCCCACATTGCTGCAAAAACTAAAACCCCGTTATCTATTGCTCCAAAAATTAAATCGGGAATGATCGCTTTTGATTCAATTTTAGATAATTTTAAAACTAAAAGTCCTAAAAGTCCTAAACCCACAAAAGCAAACCCTATCCACCTCTTACTATAAACTAAAGAAACACTAACTGCAAAAACTACTATGGAAAAGAGTATGAAACTTGTTAAAGCTTTCCAGAACTTATAGCCTTTAAATCCTTTTGAAGCTTTAGGGATCCTCTCTTTTTTTGCCATATAATTGGCAACAACAATATTTTTATAAATGTTTATGTTAGTTTGACAAATGAAAAAAGATAAAAAAGAAGAGTATAGAAAAAGAGGTAAAAGAAATAGGGCTGCAGGAGTAAGATTTGAAGCAAAAGTCAGATCGGACTTAGAAAGTATGGGATGGGTAGTTGATAAATGGACAAACACTGTAGATTATAGTGAAAGGAAAATTATTCCTGCAAAAAGAAAATTTAATCCATATTCAAGGGTCATGTCAATTGGAACGGGTTTTCCGGATTTTATTGCGTTTAAATTGATTGAGGGGAAACGGGAAATTGTAGGGGTCGAAGTCAAACGGCGAGGATATTTAGACCGGTCTGAAAAAGATATGTGCAAATGGCTATTAGAAAATAAAATTTTTTCTAGAATACTTATTGCAAAAGAGTATAAAGATAAAGAAGATAAAAGAAAAATCAGTGTAGAGTATATTGATTTCAAAGAAAAATATGGAGAGAAAAATGAATAAATTTATTTTGATTTTTATAGTGGTTTTAATTATTGGATCTGTTTCTAGTGCATGCTCTGAAGGACAGATTGATATTAATAATGCTTCTTTAGAAGAATTAGATGAGTTATATGGCATTGGACCTGCTAAAGGACAAGCAATAATTGATGCTCGATCTTATGGATCTTTGGATGATTTGACTAAGGCTTATGGCATCGGGGAAGTTACATTATCAAAAATAAAAGAGCAGGGTTTGGCTTGTGTTGATTCTAACGAAGAACAAGAAGAGATTATTGAAGAAAACGAAAAAAACGAATCAGATATTCCTGAAGAAAATTTAAATGAAACTCCAAAACAAGAAGAAAAGAATGAAAACGAAATTGAAAAGAGTGAAATAAAAATGGAAGAAGAAACAGAAACAATTGTATTAAATAATCCAAAAGATATAAAAACAGAACAAAATTCAAAAAAGACAGGTGAAAGAGATTATGCTAAATACGGGTTGATTGTATTTTGTTTGATTTTGATTGCCTTAAATTTAATAAAAACAAAAAAAAGAAAAAATGAGTTCAGAGAATAAAATTAAAGCGATTCTTATTTTAGAAATAATTGGAAAACCGGCAGAACATATTGTAAAAAGTCTTGAAAAAATAATTGAGGATATTGGAAATGAGAAAGGTGTGGATGTTATTGAAAGAAAAGTTCATGAAGCTAAAGAGATGAAAGAAAGGGAAGACTTTTTTACAAGCTTTGCAGAGGTTGAAGTAGGAGTAGAAGATCTTGCCCATATTGCAATGCTAATGTTCAAATATATGCCTGCAAATGTTGAAATTGTTGAACCTGAAAGTCTTTCAATGTCAAATAATGATTTAAGTGAGATATTTAGCGAATTAGTGAGAAGATTGCATCAGTATGATGAAGTAGCGAGAGTTTTAAAGATGAAATATGTTCAATTACAAAAAAAGCTAAAAGAAACAGAAAAAAATTCAGATAGATAATTATTCTTCGGTATCAAATTTTCCTCGTTTTGATTTTGTTGTTTTTGGTTTATTTCTTTTTTCAGCTATATCTAAAATATCTTTTGTTGATTTTACTTTTTTGTATTTTTTAAGATAAAACCAAATGAATAGCAAAGTAAGTAAAATTATTATTGCCCAACCAATTACTTTTCCTGTAGAACTTGTTTGTTTTTCTTTACAACTAGAAAGGCAACATTCTCCATCGCTTGCATCTACTTTATATTCTTCTGGACAATATTGAGATTTGTTACATTTCACTCCTCCTAATTCCTCGCAAGATTTTGAAACAGATATTGTGTCGTTAGTTGATTCATTCTCTTCTGGAATTTTTGGAATGAATTCTTCTGAAATATTTATTTTTATGAGAGTAAATTCAAATAAGCCGTCGGGAGTGATTGCTTTAATAGATCCGTTTAGAGATTCTGCTTGAGATTTCGAAGAAATATTTAGTGTTAAAGGGTATGTGCTGTTCGAATCGAAATACTCAATAGATTTAGGGGTTAAGTTTGCATATTCCTTTAAATTATCAGATAAAGTGAATGTTACATTGTTGAAATCTACTGTTCCTTGATTTTCAATGAAAAGAGGTATTGATTTGTTTGAATTTGTGGTCATAGATATTGAATACTCCTCTCTATCAAACTCGAATTTTTTTATTTCTTTTTTAGGTTGTTCTGAATAAATTACATAAACAAGAACTTCAGAAGTGAAATTTTCATGTTCTAATTCAAGAGTTTGAAAAGTTTTATTTGAAACATTTGTAAAATCTAAATTTATTATTTTTTCTTCTCCCGATTTCAAGGTAAATATTGTTTTGTTTTCAGTTGAATCTTCTTTGTCTGAAAAAAACGAAAAAAATCCTTGTTCTGTATCACTTTTTTCAGGATTTTTTTCTAGTGAAATGTTGATTGATTTTGCTTTTATATTCCTTAGTTCTAAAGAAAAAGGCCCGTCTGCAATTACCAACGCAGGCGAAACGGTGAATGGAGCAAATTCTTCAATTATTTGAAATTCTTTTACAATCTCCTCTTGAGATGTTTGGCCTCCTTCAATATAATGCTCTGCATCTTCAATAACTAAAGAATAATTTCCAGAAGGTTTTCCGAATGTAGATGAAGAAATATAATAATCCCCATCAATAAAAATAAGCTCGAAATCAAAGGCCGCATTGACATCATCTTTGTAAAAATAAATATTATTTATGGTTAAAGGGTTTAAGAAAGTTCCAGAGATTTTTGCTAAAATATTTTCTCCTTTTTTTAGATCGGAATCCATATCTATTTCAACAGCTGAAACAAAAGATAAAATTAAAAAAAATGCAAACAAAATACAAATGCTCTTTTTCATATCTATAAAAGAAAAAAAGGGTTAATAAAGTTTATTTATTGCCCCATTTCCTTAAGTTTTTTGAGAACGTCATCTAAATCAGATTTTTCTTCTTGTTTTGGAGCAGACTCTCTTGGAAGCGAGGGTCTTTGTGAAGGGGGAATTATTTTTCTTTGGGGCATAGGCCTTCTTGGAGGCATTCTTCTTGGAGGCATTCCTGGTCTTCTTGGAGGCATTCTTCTAGAATCTTTTGGAGGACCTTTTGATTTTGAGCTTTTAAGTTTTAGTTTCATATAATAATCTTTTAATTTATCTCTAAATACAATTGCTAAAACCACTAAAATAATCAAAATAATTAACAACCAAATCCACCACGCTCCTCCGCCTTGTTTTTCTTTACAGCAATACTGGAAACTGTCTGGACAAGAATAATCATATAAAATTTCTTCGCTTTCCTCGCAAGTATCTCTACAAATTCCTCCGTTTTGTGCACATTCATCTTCTTGATCTGGTTCAGGGGTTGGTTCTGCTTCTTTACAATAACCAATACAACATATTTCATCTAAACCCAATCCAGAAACACTATAATCTTCAGTTCCTTCGCATTCTTGGTCTAAAGTACAAATTTCACCTTCTAGTTCTGAGCAAGTTTGTTCTAATTTATTTTTACTACAACAAACATCCCAATCACTAGGGCATTCATATCCTATAAGATCATCGCCTCCCGCATTCATACATTCAGTATCACTCATACAAGAATAGCCTTCAGCTTCACAATCTAAAGCAGTATCTCCTTCCAAATCTGTTGGAGTTTGAGGCCAGATAGAATATAATAAAAATCCGGTATCTGAAATACTTCCAGAATTCCAGCAACCATCCTCTCCTTGCTCGGTTGAAAGCCAATCAATAGCATTGTCAACTGCTTCCAAAGACTCATCATTTAAAAATAATAAAGCTACCGCAGTATCATGGTATTTATTACCTATCCCATCCCAGTATTTTTCTCTTATTTGTTTTAGTGCTAATTCTTCTTTGTAAATTGAATTACCTGTTAAATAATATAAAAACGACTCTGGAAAAAAACCTTCATTTTCATCTGCAAAAGCAATCAAGTAAGGAAGGTAAGAAGAAACATTTTCTCTTTGCTGTTTAAGAGTTATTGAAGCCCATAAAGTTCCTTCATAATTACATGAGTTTCTTTCTTTAAAACATAATGAATCAACTGTTTCAGAAGTTGTTCCTTCTGCTGAAGCTGTTTGAACGTCTTCCATTACGTGAAAGGTTGATGAATCTCTTTTTCTAAATAATAAGTTTGTCTTGAAATCTTTTTTACATGAAATGTCAAAACTCTGCCCGTAACACACTGGCCTAATTTTAACCCAATAATCTGTGCCTGATTCTAAACATCCTCCTGCTTGTGCAGAAACACTTACTTCTTTATTTTCTGAAATTGTTACAGAGTATTTTCTGTCTTGTTCATCATAAACATCGCAAGTTGTTTCTGAAGGTGTTTGAATTTGTAGCAACCATTCTAAAGGAGAAGCTGAAATAGATTGATTTTTTATCCAGTTTTCATATTCTGACGTGTCTGTCCCTGAATTTGACAACCCAAGTACTGCTAAAGATGTTTGTTTTAAATCGCAAGAATTTCCGTCTTCCCAACATCCTTCGGATGTAACTTTATCTAAAACCTCATTTTTACATTTTTTTACTGCAAGCAAAGAATGAATTTGATCTTTAATTCCGAGATCAGAACATCCCATTTCTTCGATTTTAGTTTCTAAACAATCTTTTGCTTGATCTTGAATTGACTCGTTTGCAGACATTACAAAAGGCATAATTAAAATTAATACTAAGAAACTGAATAAAAACACTCTTTTTTTCATATATAAATTTAGTAAAAAATTCTTTATAAACTTTTTTAAAATTCTTTACTTTTTTTTATTTGAAAAAAAGTTCTTTTTTATTGTATAATTAACAGGATTTTTTATTTTATTACAATAATTGTCGGGTTTACAAACGCCTATTCCTTGATAGAATTCTCTGCAATTTGGAGGAAGCAATGGTTTTCGTTTGTAACTCCAGATTAATTGGGATTTTATGTATCCTTCTTTAAGGGGTGTTTCATTTTTTTTATTCCATTCATAAATTTTTTTTT
>CAZXCF010000009.1:0-17487 GCA_964638995.1 Candidatus Woesearchaeota archaeon
TAATAATTTATTATTTTGGATAAAATCTTTTAATTTTTTAAAATGCTTCATTTTAAAATTAATTTAAATGTTCCTGTATATTATCAATATTGCTAAAATCTTTAATCTTTGTTTCTTCATTTAAAATTACCACTGGAACAGAATTTATGTCATATTTTTTCATTAAAGAATTAACGAGCCGAATATCTGAATCAATATCAAATGAATATACATATGTATTTTTAATATTTTTTTTAACCTGAGAAATTAATTTGCCTGCATTCTCGCTTTCATCCAAATATTCTTCCTTGTTAGAATAAAAGAAAAAAATAAAATTATGTTCAAAATTACAATCTTCGTCTATTTTTTTTGTAAAATCAAAATGTGAAAGTTCTAATAAATAATAATAATTTTTTCTTTCTTTAATATAATCATTGTCCTTGCCAAATTTTTCCTCAAATTGAGATATCATTTGACCTTGAAAGTCCAATGATTCCCCTATTTCGTTCAAATAAAGAAGACTACATTGTTTATCCTCAAATAAATTATAATAAACTTCAGTTGAATAAAAATCATAATATATTTTTTCTTGTAAAACAGAAGTTCTTTGAAATTCCCAAGAGCTAATTGAATGTGAAATTAAAAAGCCCAATCCAACTAAGAATATTGCGATAAGAAGAGCATAAAAATATCTTTTTGGGTTATCAAATTTTCTTTTCATATTAAATCTTATCCTATTTTATTTATATAATTATCTCCAATTTACTTTTTTCTTAAAGAATATTTTAATAAAAGAAACTGTCCACCAATAACAAAATAAAGGCCCAAAAAACATTAAAAAAATAAATGTATTACGCTTCAAATGTTTAATTTTTCCAGTTGTTTTTGAAACCCATGTTAAATAACCAAAAACTATGGCCATAGATATAATTACAAAAATAACTACTGGATTGGAAATGAATTGAAATAATATTTTTTCAACACCGTATAAAGAATAATCAATGCTTCCAAGAACATCAAAATTTATGCTATTTAAAAAAGAAAAATAATTAAAGATATCTCCAAGGGATTTAATCATCATAGCAAAAGTAATAAAAATGCAAAAAGAGATGGTGATCCAGCCAATAGGCATTACAAGTAAACCCAAATCTCCAAAATGTTTACTTACCATATAACGATATCTCCAAAAGTTAGTGATCAATCCAGTATACCATCTAATTCTTTGTTTTGTTAAGGGATTAAACTTTGCGGGTCCTGTTGTATGAATAACTGCCTTTGGAGCATTTTCTGTCCTATAACCTTTCGATTGAATTCTAAGAGCCAATTCCATATCTTCAGTTATATTCCCTTCCTCGTACCCTCCGTGTTTATCAAAAAAAGTTTTCCTATATACAGTAAAAGCTCCAGGAGCAATGTAAATGGCATTAAGACTTGCAAAAACTTTCCTTAAAAAAACCCCTAAAACATATTCAATTTGTTGAACTCTTCTCATAATTGTATTAGGATTATCAATCAACATTGCAGGAGTAACAGACATAACTTTTTCATCCTTAAAATATCTTACCATCCTTCTCATTGCTTTATTATGGACAATAGTGTCTGCATCCATACTAAAAATAACATCCCCCCTTGCCCTTTCAATTCCAAAATTAAGTGCACTTGCTTTTCCTCCGTTCTTTTTTGTAAATACTTTCACTTTTTCTGATTCATATTTTTTAGCAAACTCATATGTTTTATCTGTACTTCCATCATCAATAAAAATAACTTCAAAATTAGGATAATCTGACTTCAAAATAGATTTAATTGTCCTATCAACGGATTTCTCTTCATTCCACGCCGGAATTAAAACACTTGCAAAGGGCAATTCCGAATCATTCAGAAAAGAATGCTTTTTTTTAAATGAAGAAATAAAAGTTAAAATATAAAAACCAACTGTAAAAAAACCAATAAATACAGAAATATAAATTACAGTCAATAAAAATTCCATTCTCTAGAAAACAAATTTAGATTTAAAAGCATTTTGTAATCAAGATTCTTGTAATGAACCAGTAGATTCTGAAACTCCAAAATAATCATAAAAATCATCACTTAAACTTAATTCGTGAGTATGGCCCATTTTCTTTTTTTTAATTAAATCAAGCTCATCAAATTTTTTTATATGGTCGTAAGCTTTATTTCCTCGAATTTTAATGATTACGGATTGTTTAATCGGTTGTTTAAATGCAATTATTGCTAAAGTCTCTTGTTCCGCTTTTGTAAACTCCGATCTTCCTCCTGCAAGCTTATGAATAATTTTAGAATATTCTTGTCTTACATCCATTTTCCAGAGTCCGTTTTTCTCCAGAATTTCCAAGGCAGAATCTTCTTTTGAATATTTATCCTTTAAACGATCTATCAAATCTCTTAAAACGATAGGGTTCAAATCCATTAAAGAAATTAATTCCTGCATATTCAAAAATTTTCCTGACACAAAAAAAACTGCTTCGAGTTTTTTCAAATCCTCTTTTTGTTTTGCATATTCCAATTCTTCAATCGTTTTACTTGTTGTAACCATTTTTTGTTTAGCTCTAGGAACTATGAATTATCCCATAATCCAAAATAACAAATATAAAATACTTTAAAAATTTAACAATCTTTAAAATAAAATGAAAAAAATATTAAAAATAACCTTAATAACCCTATTATTCATTGGAATAAGCTTATTTTTCTTAAGGTGTTTATCTCCAAGAGAAATTGATGATGTTAATCCGTTAAAACAATGTGAAAAAGAATACTTAGAAAAAGCAGATATTTTATGGGTTATCCCCCTATTAAACAATAAATCGATTTCAAAAAATCAAACATGGTGTAAAGAAATTTTAAAATTAAACAAAACACTGGGACTCCACGGAATAACTCATTCGTATAGGGAATTTGAAAATAAAAACATAACTCAAAAAGAATTAAATAAAGCGATTCAAGAATTTGAAAAATGTTTTGAGTTCAAACCAAAAATTTTCAAGGCCCCAAATCTTTACCTAAATTCAAAAAATAAAAGATTAATCCAGAAGAATAATTTAACTTTAAAACATAGATTCAATCAAGCAATACATAAAACCTATCATTGCAGTAATTCTGGGACGCTGCCAAATTGGTTTCATGATTGGTTCTAAATATTGAACCTCAAAATAGCCCCTATCCCTCCTAAATTCTTAAACTGCTCTCCTTCAGAAGTTTCTGTTGAAATCATTTCAATATTTGAGCTTATATTCTCTGCATCGGCCTTAAGTTCTTTGATCTTATCTTTAGGAAGCTCTTTCGATAAACACAGAGTATCAACTGCGCCATATTCCAATGCTTTCTTCAATCGAGGTTCTTTATAAACGGCCAAATCTGGTTTTTCTCCAAGTGTTTCAAAAAACTTTTCTAAAATTTTTTTCTCGTGAATAATTTCTTGTGAAGCCAAAATATCTTGAGCCTTTTCAACAAGTTCCTTTAAACCTGACTCGCTTGTATCTCCAATGTCCACTCTTCCAATAACTTTTTCTTGCAATTGAGTTGTTAAATAATCATTATCTAAAAATTCGTCTTTAGTTGGGATGGGTCCTCCAACCAAAATCCCTTTTAACTTTTTATTTTCAAAAAATTCTTTTTTCATTTCTTCTGCAATTCTTTTATAGAAATCTTTAGTCAAACCTTCTGTAATTCTATGGAATCTTTGAGAAGATTGACCTCCAGCCTTAACTTTCGAAGGAATTCCTGAAGTCATATTGTGTAAAACTTCAATTCTCCTTCCAACTAAAACTCCAATTGTTGCCTCTTTTCTATCCATAACTAATAACCCGTAAATTTCATCAACTTCTAATTGTTCTTCAAGAGGATCTAAAACAAATTCCTTATCACATCTATACAATCTCATCTTTATAGGTTTAGGGGGTTCAATACTCCAAAGTTGAATATCATTTTGCCCTTCTACTTTTGAAACGTTTCCACAAAAAACGCTAAGACCATTTTCAGGAGTTTTCTTAAATTCTTTAAGGTGTCTAACAATTTTTTCTAAAGCCTCCACTACATTTTTTCTTGTAGAAGCTGATTTAATGTTCTTAGCTGTAGATTCTTCTGCTTCAAGTTGTTTTTGAACAGAATTGACCTCATAACCTTGTGGAACATAAACTGTGATAAGTTCTGTTTGCCTTCCCCTATGAGAACCCAATTCCTCCACAACTTCTGCCAATTCATCTTTAGTTAATTTAGCCATAATAAAACAAGAAACAATCAGATTTTAAAGTTTGGGGTCATCAAAGCTTTCCAAGAATGATTATTCTATAAACTCTAATTCGCTCCAGTACTCGTTATTGATATTTTTAATTTGACTTCGTGCTAAAACTCACTTTAAAACTACCTTCATCAATCTTAGATGCATTAACTACATTTTGTAAATCTTCAATAACGTCTAAAACCTTATCTAAAACTCCCTTCTCTAAAGTCAAAACAATTTCAGCGTTCATAGCTTTTTGGGATTTTGATTTTTCCTGTCTAATTTTAGCAACAAGTTCATAGACATAATCTAACAATTCAAAATCTCCTTTCTTTTCACTTTTAGGCCATTTAGAAATATGAATTGATTTATCTTTTTCAATTTCTTTAAAATGTTCTTGATAAATTTCTTCTGTAATAAATGGCATAATCGGGGCTAAAAGTTTCAAAATACTCAATAAGGATTTATATAAAGTATACTGGGCAGACAATTTTTTATCGCTTCCTTCTAGAGATTGATAAACTCTCTTTTTAACAATTTCTAAATAGTTATCGCAAAAATCACTCCAAAAAAAATGTTCAACCTCTTGTTTAGCTTTTGAATAATTGTATTTCTTAAAACTATCTGTGCAAACTTCAATCAAATTATTTAATTTATCCAAAAATAATTCATCTAAAACTTCCAATTTCTCAGGTTTTTTTCCTATTTTATAATCTTTTAAATTCATAAAAACAAATTTAGATGCATTAGCTAATTTTTTTATCATCTTTGTTCCAGAAATCAAATCTTTTTCTTGGTAATCCAAATCATTACCTAATTTATTTCCAGCAGCCCAAAATCTCAAAGCATCAGCTCCATATTTATCTAAAACTTCCTTAGGTTGAATTCCTGTTCCCTTACTTTTACTCATTTTCTCTCCACCAAGAGTTACATATCCAGAAACCATTATATTTTCCCAAGGGATTTCTTTCTCGTGCAAATAAGATTTCAAAATAGTATAAAATGCCCATGTTCTAATTATATCATGAGCTTGGGGCCTTAAAGAAAAAGGAATTTCAATTTTGTTATTTATCAAACCTCCTGCAATTTGTGGAGTAACGGATGAGGTAGCCCAAGTATCCAAAACTCTTGCTTCAGGTTTTGCAACTTTCTGACAAGTAGGACAAATTTTCTTAGTTTGTAAGGGGTCAACAGGTAATTCGCTCTCATCAGGCAAAATAATTTTTTTGCAATTTTCACATTCCCAAACGGGTATAGGCACTCCAAAATGTCTTTCTCTAGAAATACTCCAATCCCATTCCAACCCTTCTACCCAATTTTCATATCTTTTTCTCATAAAATCAGGATGCCATTTAATTTTCTTACCTTGCTTAATTAAATTTTTTTTCTTATCTAACATTTTTATAAACCACTGCTCTGTTGTTAAAAATTCAATAGGGTTTCCACATTTATCGTGAACATTTACAACATGATTGATTTCTTTTTGATCTGTAATTAAATTTTTATTTTTCAAATCCTCTAAAATTTTTTTTCTGGCTTGTTTAACTTTTAACCCCTTATACTCTCCCATATTCAAAGTTCCATCTTCTTGCAATACTTGTTTTGGAAGGAGATCATGCTTCCTAATAACATCTGCATCATATTTGTCTCCATAAGAACAAACCATCAAAACTCCTGTCCCTTTCTCTGGATCTGCAGATATATCTCCAATAATTGGAACTTCGTTTTCAAATAATGGAACTTTCGCTTTTTTTCCTATTAATTTATTATATCTTTCATCCTCAGGATGAACAAAAACAGCGACACATGCTCCAAGAAGTTCGGGTCTTGTTGTAGCAATCAATAAATCTTTCTTCCCGCAAGAAAATTTTAAAGTAGAAAATAAAGTGCTTCCTTCTTTGTCTTCTAATTCTGCTTGAGCAATTGAAGTTTGACACTCAGTACACCACAAAGTTGGAAAAGCTTTTTTGTAAATATCGCCTTGGTTATATAAATCAATAAAAGATTTTTGAGAAATTTTTTGCGAGTGTTCATCGATAGTAGAATAATAGGTGTTAAAATCGCAAGACATTCCGATATCTTTATAATCCTGAACAAAATCAGGAGTCAGTTCTTTTAGAGTTTTCAAACAAAGTTTAATGAAATCTGCTCTTGACATGTCTTTACTTTTCAAATTATTTTCTTTTTCAACAAATCTTTCCGTTGGCAACCCGTTATCATCTGTACAAAAAGGATAAAATACACTTCCTTCGCCTAAAAACATTCTTTGAAATCTTGCAATAAAATCTTGTTGGGAATAAGATGAGGAATGCCCTATATGCATCTTACCTGACAAATAAGGAGGAGGAGTATCTATAGAAAAAATCTTTTTAGATTTCAGGTTAACCTTAAATAGTTCTTCTTTTTCCCAAAACTTTTTCCATTTATTTTCTATTTCTTTAATATCTAGTTTTTGTTTAGCCATATCAAAATCCATGCAGGAAACTTTTAAAAACTATTCTTTTTTTAGAATAAAATGGCACAAGATAATAAAATTCACATGCCTGGTGGTTTTGGTGGATTAATGAGATATCAAGACGAGTATGGAACTAAATTTAATTTAAGGCCTGCACATGTTGTTGGTTTCATAATCTTTATAATAGGATTAAGAATTTTGCTCCCTTTTATAGTTTAAAATGTTTGGCGGAATGAACCCTAAAAAAATGCAAGCAATGATGAAACAGATGGGAATTTCTCAAAAAGAAATCCCTGCGGAAAGAGTATTAATCGAAAAAACAGATGGTTCAAAAATAACGATTCGCAATCCTTCTGTAACTCAAGTTAATATGCAAGGGCAAGAAACATTTCAGATTGCAGGAGATATTTCGGAAGAAACAGCGGAAGTTCAAATTTCAGAAGAAGATATTAAAACAGTAATGGAAAAAACAGGATGCTCCGAACTTGAAGCGAAAAGTTCTTTAGAAAAAACAGGGGATTTAGCCGAATCAATTGTAGAGTTATCAAATTAGATAAAAGATCGCTTTTACTACTTAAAAAAGAAAGATATATAAAGTTTAATTTATTGGATATTAAGTTCTAAATTTATTAAGGGCTAAAAAAAGTATGGAAGATATTATTCAAGAGAAAATAAGTGCAGATCATTTACTATATGTAAGTCTAAAATATACTAAAACTTGTGACGTAATTATGAATCTTCTCTATCGGTGGAGGAGAATGATTGAAACAAGTATAGATATTCTACTTGAAAAAGCAAAAGAAAAAAAGAAAATTTCCAAAATACCTGAAAATAACGTAAAAAAAATAGAAGAAATAAAAAGAATTTTCAAAAGGAATAAAGAAATAACTCAAACGATTAAATTCTACGAAATGTTAAGGAAACTCGAAAAATTGAGGACTGAACGTACAGGAGAATTTAGAAAAAATGTCAATCTAAAAATAAAATATAAAGGTGAAGAAATTAATGTAAACTTAGAAAAATTAAAAGAATATACTGATCTTTTAGAAAAATTTATAAGTAAAGTTAAACAATTCGTTCTATCAAAGTAGATTATTAGTTTCTACTAAAATTATAAAATGAAAAATTTAATCGTTATCACATCTGGAAAAGGAGGAGTAGGAAAAACGACTACCTCTATAAATCTTGGTGCTGCAATAAATCATTTTGGAAAAGAAGTTTTAGTTATCGATGGAAATTTATCTACTCCTAATGTTGGAATACATCTAAATTCTCCCGAATGTCCTATTACTCTTAATCACATATTACAAAAAAAAGCTGATCCTGAAGAAGCAATTTATGAACATGAATCGGGAGTAAAAATAATCCCTGCTTCTCTTTCAATTAAAGAATTAAAAAAAATAAATCCTGAAAAACTAAAAGATTTTAAAAAGAAATTTTCAAAGATTGCAGAACATATAATCATGGACAGTGCCGCAGGCTTAGGAAAAGAAGCAGAATCGGCAATAAAAATGGCAGACGAAATCATTATAGTTACAAATCCGGAAATGCCGGCTATAACAGATGCCCTAAAAACGATAAAGCTTGCAGAACAAATGAAAAAACAGGTAAAAGGAATAATCATTACCCGGGTTAGAAAAGATAAAATTGAAATGCAACCTGATGCGGTAAAAGAAATGTTAGAAATTCCCGTTTTAGGAATGATTCCTGAAGATCTAACAATAAAAGAATCGCTTAACTTAAAAGATGCTGTAGTTCACACTCATCCAAATTCTAAACCTGCTCTAGCTTACAAAGAAATTGCTTCTGGAATAATTGGAATAGATTATGACTCTTCAAAAGAAAGACCCAATTTTTGGAAAAGACTTTTTGGAAAAAAGTAATTATAATTCATCCAACGGAATTTTAGTATTTATTAAATTTGGTGAAGCAATTGGTAAAGCAAGAGGTTGGGGAGAACATCCATTAAGATATGATTTAGTAATAGAAGCGGGAATTGAAGCATTACTAAAACCTGAAAGAAAATAAATTGCTTCTTGCCCCTTTCTTCTTTTAATTAATGGCACTTCGTGCTAGATAAATTTTGCCCAAAAAAACTCTAAAATTTTCCTTCGGAACGTTGCACTAAATTTTAATTAAAAAAACCTATGACTTCCATTACCATCCCTATTAAAAACAACAAAGAAATCAAAAATGCAAGAGTTTTACTTAAATATAATTGGTACTCGGGAATCCTATTTCCTTGAACTTGTGCTTTCCTATGGATTGTTAAAACCATTATAACGATTAATCCGCCTGCAAGAACACCTCCGATAGCTATCACATTAGTAAATGAAAAAAATTCAAAAAATTCTAAGAACAAAAATATTACAATCGGCAAAATAGAAGCTTTAAACCATGCCTTTTTCTTTTTTTCCCTATAATCCACCATAAAACTTCTTTCAAGTGCAGTTCCTAAAGCCAAATAAGAAGTAAACATAGTTATCATTCCAATTACAATAAATAAAGGGCCCAAAGATATTGTTGAAACTTGAGGGGTATTTTTCCCGGTAACTCCTACAACAATAAAAACAAAAATTGCATAAATAAGAAGAGTTATAATAGAACCTATAATTATAACATTCTTAGTTAGTCTCTCTCTTCTCTTTAAAACTTTTACAACCGAAGGCAAAGAAAAAAATTCCATCAATGAAAATAAAACAACGCCTAAAGGTAAAAAGAAATATGCTTTATTAAAACCCAAATAATTTGAATAATCAATATTTCCTGTAAAAAATATGACTGCCAAAATTATCATAAAAAACAAAGCCCCTACCCCTATCCTCTCATATTTTTTCAAAGAATAAACCCCTCGCCACAATAAATAAGACATAAAGAAACCAAATAAAGCACCCAAACCAATCTCATAATTTGCATTGCCAAATACTAAATAACTTAAACTTTGTCCAACTCCGATCATATAAGCGAGTAATGCTGAAAGTATTGCAAAGACAACTAAAACAAACATTATTTTTTTACCTTTTTTTCCTAAATATTTGTAAGCATATCCTACTAATTGATGTTCACCTTTAGTTCTAAGTATTATTTCTCCAAAATAAAGATTAATTAAAAGAATTAGTGAACCGAGTAAAAACAAATATCCTATTGTTACATAAAAACCCGATTTTACTGCTACATAAGGCATACCCAAAAATCCAACACCTACAACCGTTCCAACGATTATAGATATCGCAGTGAGTATCCTTTTGTTTTTCTCACCTACTTTTAACATATTTCAAAATCCGATATTATTACTTAAATAATTATTGTTTTAATTTATTTAACTCTTAGAAACCTTTTAAAAAATTATCCGACCGTTGCTCCATTCTCAATATCTTCTACAGGAGAAATCAAAACAACTTTTTTCTTACCTTTTTCCTCGCTTGAAGCCGCTAACAACATTCCTTCTGATAAAACTCCTCTCATCTTCCGAGGTTTCAAATTAGAAAAATAAATTATTTTCTTTCCCTTCAAATCTTTTTTATTATAAAATTCTTTCAAACCTGCACAAACAATCCTTTCTTTGATTTCAGGCCCAACATCTAAAGTCAATTTCCAGAGTTTATCGGCGCCTTCAACGTTTTCAACTTTTTTTATCTCGGCAATCCTTAAATCTAATTTTCCCCAATCTTCAAATTTAACTTGTCCAACATTTTCCATAATTTCTTTAACCTGTGGCTCTTTATTAATTTTCTGCTTTTCAACTTTTTCAAAATCAATTTTTCTAAAAAGAACTTCACCTTTTATAATATCAGAAACTTTTAATGGTTTTGAAATCTCCTTATAATCGATCTTAAATCCAAATTGTTTTGCAATCTTTTCGCAAGTCTCAGGAGTAAAAGGAAATAACAAAATCCCTATAGCTTTTATTGAATCCGCAACCTCGTAAAGAACTTTTTTATCTTTAGTTTCCCAAGGTTTTTTATTCTGAACATATTCATTACAAACATCTACAAAACTAAAAACCTCATTCAAAACTTTATCGAATTCATAGTTCTCGAAAAGCCTTTCAATCTTCTCAACATCTAATTTTTCCAATAACTTATTTTCAATTTTAGACATCCCATTTTTCTCAATCAATCCGGAAACTCTTGAAACTAAATTACCTAGATTATTTGCCAATTCATCATTATGTCTCCTAATTAATTCTTGAGTCGAAAAATCCCCGTCTTGCCCAAAAGGGGTTGCCCTCATCAAAAAATATCTTGCTGCATCTACACCTGCAATTGAAACTAGTTCATCTATCTTAATAACTTTACCTCGAGACTTTGATATTTTTTCTTTATCGAAAGTCCACCAGCCATGTGCAAAAACGTTCTTAGGCAATTTGATGCCAGCAGACATTAACATAGCAGGCCAATAAACGACATGAAACCAAAGAATATCTTTTCCGATTAAATGCACATCTGCAGGCCAATATTTTTTACCTTTCCCAGAACCTGAATAATAATTAAGCAGGGCATCAAACCAAACATAAGCAATATGCTTTTTATCAAAAGGTAATTCAATTCCCCAATCAAAACTTGTACGGGAAATAGACAGATCATTCAAGCCTTTTTCAACACGGTTAATAATTTCTTTTTCTTTTGTCTTAGGTAAAATAAACCCTTTCTTATATAAATTCAAAAGATTTTTTTGATATTTACTTAATTTAAAAAAATAACTTGGCTCTTTCAAAACTTCAACCTTTTTTTTATGAATTGGGCAACAACCATCTTCTAAATCTTTTTTAGTATAATATGCCTCACAACCAGTACAATAAAAACCTTCATACTCTCCAAGATAAATATCCCCTTTATCAAAAACTTTTTGCAAAACATCTTTTACAATTTTTTCATGGTCTTTATCAGTCGTTCGAATAAATTTATCATAAGAAACTCCTAACTTTTTCCAAGCTTCCTTGAACTTAGGAACTAACTCGTCAACAAATTCTTTTGGATTTTTGCCTTTGTTAGTAGCAGTCTCTTCAATTTTTTTTCCGTGTTCATCTGTTCCTGTTAAAAACCAAACATCCTCACCTTTAATCTTGTGCCATCTAGCCAAAACATCTGCAGCTAATGTGGTGTAGGCATGTCCAATATGAGGAATATCATTCGGATAATATATTGGTGTTGTCACATAAAATTTTTTCTTTGCCATAAAAAGATTTAGAGAAATAAGTATAAAAAGCTAATCCCAAGCGATGTTTTTATATAAACCAGAAACATAAGTTTCAATTGTTTTTCCTTGCTTATTACTTAAATTGTAATCCTTTTTAACCAAGTCAAAACCTTCAAAATTAATCTTTGGGACTCTAGCAGTTCTATAGGTTACAAGAGCCGCCTTGAAAACTCTGCCTTCACTGTCCGACCCTCTCTGATTTCTTACTATTTCAAAAGCAGAACTAAATTCACTTTCTTTAAATTGATTTGAAATTTTGTTTACTGTTTTTTCTAAATTTAAATTATCATAAATAAAAATATGATAATCTGCTTTGTAATCATGTCCATGCATTTCTCCAGAATTTTCTATATTCCATCTAAGATGCCTGTTATTCTTAGTTATATGTTTTCTTTTTGAAGAGTTTTCAACCATATAATTTATATATGAATTTTCTTTATAAAAATTATTATACTAAAAGATGGTGAAACGAAAACTTTCAAAAAAAGAACGAGAAAAACTAGAACATAAAAGAGAATTGAGAAAAAAAGCAAAAGCAAGAGATAAAAATATTAAAGAAAATGTTTTTGGACTAACCAGTTTCACATTAGGAGAAAGGTATATTTCTCCTTTTGCGATAGCAATTGGGGCTACTAATTCCATGGTTTCTTTAATACATGCGATAAAAGGATTATTAGGTCCAATAAGTCAAACAGCAGGTTCTAGATTAATGGAAAAATTCTCTAGGAAAAAAATTTCATTAAAAGGATCATTAATTGAAGCGTTACTTTGGATCCCTTTAATCTTTATAGCGATATTATACAATTTTAATATTGTAACAAAAATTCTTCCCTTAATTCTTTTAATCTCCTTTTCACTTTTGACGATTTCAACCCGTATATGGCTCTCCCCACTATTTTCTTGGACCGGAGATCTAGTTAGTAACAAATACAGAGGAAGATGGTTTGCAAAAAGAAAACTAATTTCAGGATTAGTTTCAATATTCGTAATCATAGGAGTAGCATTTTTACTGGATTATTTTAAAAACCAAAATAAAGAGATGTACGGGTTTGTAATTTTATTTTTATTGGGGATGTTTACAAGAGTAGCTGCTAGAAAAGCATTAAAAAAACAATACAAACCCAAATTAGAACTAAAAGAAGGATACTATTTTTCATTCTGGAATTTTTTAGCAAAAATAAATAAGACAAATTTTGGAAGATTCACTTTATTCAGAGGATTAATTGCTTTTGCGGTATCGATAACTTCCCCTCTGGTAGCAGTTTATCTTTTAAGAAATCTTGGATTAAGTTATACTTCATATATAATTATTTTAATGGCAGGAGCTTTTGTTTCTATATTCTTTTTAGAGCTTTGGGGAATTATCGCGGATAGATTTGGAAATTATAAGGTGATTGTATTAACAATGATAATAACTCCAATAGTGCCCATATTATGGATCCTACATAATTCTACTACATACTTCATTTTGATCCCTTCAATAATTGGAAATATTGCATGGACGGGATTCTTACTTTCTTCTATAAACCTAATATACGATAACGTAAGTCAGGAAAAAAGAGGTCTAGCAATTTCATACTATAATATTTTTATTGGGGCAGGGATATTTCTTGGAGCAGGTTTAGGGGCATTACTAATAAATTATTGGAAAATTCAGACAATAGATCCGATAATAGCTATTTTTATATTCGGTGCACTAGTCAGAACTTTTGTGGTTTATGTATTTCTTCCAAAAGTAAGCGAAATAAAAAAGAAGAAAAAATTAGATGGAAATGAATTAAAAAATATTCTAATTCATAAAACAAGGCCTGTCTTAGTAGATGAAACACATCAAATAATGCACATGAAAAAATACATCTTCAAATAAGGAATAACTTTAAAAAAAACAGAAAACAAGTTAAGATATGTTCAATAAAAAAACATGCAAAAAATGTGGAGAAAAAACCAAACCTGGATACAACTTCTGTCCTAATTGTGGAAATCCTCTAAAAAAACAAGAAGATTGGGGGATGCTTGGAAAAAATGACAATATTCAAAATGAAAGTTCTCCTTTTCATAACGCATTTATGGGAAATAACAAAATGTTGAATAATATGCTAGGAAATGCTATGAAAATGCTCGAAAAAGAAATGAAAAAAGTAGAAGATAAAAATCAGCCAAACAATTTTCCAAAAACAAATTTTAAATTAATGATAAATGGAAAAGAAATAAAACCGAATCTACAACCTAAACAATCTGCAAAAAAACCGATCAAAAAAATTCCAAAAAACGAATTTAACGAAGAGCAATTAAAAAAATATTCTGAACTTGAAAAAGAAAATCCAAAAACAAATTTAAAAAGAATTGGAGAAAAAATAATATATGAAATAGGGATGCCTGGAGTAAAATCTTTAAAAAACATCATGACAAATCAATTAGAATCTAGTATTGAAATAAAAGCAATAGGAAAAACAAGGGCTTACAAAAAAACAATTCCTCTAAATGCGCCAATTACAAACCAAATTCTTGAAAAAGAAAAATTAATTCTTGAATTAAAGGGATAATAACTTTTATAAATATTCTATCTCTGATTTTTATTATGAGGCTATAGCTCAGTCTGGCTAGAGCGCTGCTCTGATAAGGCAGAGGTCCACGGTTCAAATCCGTGTAGCCTCATTTTCTTTAGGATTTGAACTTTAGTTTATTGTGGATTTCTGAATTTATGAAAAAATACGTAATAGGCTCAAATCTCGTGAGATATTTGAAGCTTAATCAGTGTAGCCTCATTTTCTTTAAAACAAAAGATTTCAAAAATACTAAACTTTAAAAACAAACTTTTTCTAAAATAATCATGGCAAAAGGATTATACCATTATGTGAAAAAAGCATGGAAAAAACCAGATTCAAAAATTCTTAGAGAAAGAATGATTGAATGGAGAAAATCTCCGGTTCAAACAAGGGTTGATAAACCGCTAAGAATTGATAAAGCTAGAGCCCTAGGCTATAAGGATAAGAAAGGTTTTGTTACAATTAGAATAAGATTAAAACGTGGCGGACACAAAAGACCTAGACCAAACAAAGGTAGAAGATCAAAAAGACTTCATTCTAGAAAAAATCTAAAAATGTCTTACAAGTGGATTGCAGAACAAAGAGTTGAAAGAAAATTCAAAAATCTTATTGTATTAAACTCCTATATGGTAGGAAAAGATGGAATCCATTATTTCTACGAAGTTATCTGTGTAGATCCTCAAAGACCTGAAATAAAAAAAGATAAACAGCTAAAGTGGATTACAAAACCAAAAAATAAAAACAGGACCATGAAAGGTGTAACTTCTGCGGGTAAAAAATCAAGAGGTTTAAAAAGTAAACACCCTGCAAACAAATCAAGACCATCTGTAAGAGCTGGCGGAAGAAAAGGAAAATAATTCTGATTGATTTAAAGAACTTCAAATTCAAAGTATAAAATTTCAAAAAAACATTCGAAACTTTAAATCTCCAAAACCTATAAAAACTATTAATTCATATTAGCTTTATGTTATCTAAATTTCCAATAGATTTGGACAAAGTTTCTAAAGAGAACATAGATAAAGAAATTCTCAGGTTGGGAATTATTGCAGAACTAGATGCAATTAATTTATACGAACAACTAGCAGAAAAAACAAAAGACCCCTTAATAAAAAAGGTTATGCTTGCTGTTGCAAAAGAAGAAAAAGAACACGTAGGAGAATTTCAATCACTTCTTCTTAAAAAAGACAAAGAACAGGTTGAAGAATACGAAAAAGGAAAAAAAGAAGTTGAAGAAATGATGTCTGAATAAATATTCATAAAGAGATAATCAAAAAATGGAATTAAAAGGATCAAAAACTGAAAAAAATTTATTGAAATCATTTGCAGGTGAAAGTCAAGCAAGAATGAGGTATAATTATTTTGCTTCTGTTGCAAAAAAAGAAGGTTATGAACAAATTTCGGGAATCTTTATAGAAACCGCAGACAACGAAAAAGAACATGCAAAAATTTTCTTTAAATATTTAAAAGAGTCTGAAGGAAAGCCTGTAGAAATAACTGCAGAATACCCTGCAGGAAAAATAGGAACAACAGAAGAAAATTTATTAGCAGCTGCAAATGGAGAAAATGAAGAACATTCAAAACTTTATCCTGAATTTGAAAAAATAGCAAAAGAGGAAGGGTTTGAAGAAATTGCAAAATCCTTTCATGAAATTGCAGAAGTTGAAGAAAAGCACGAAAAAAGATACAGAAAATTATTAGAAAATATAAACAACAACTCAGTTTTCAAAAAACCAGAACCTATAAAATGGAAATGTAGAAATTGCGGATATGTTCACAAAGGAAAAGAAGCTCCCGAAGAATGTCCCGCATGTAAACATCCTCAAGCCCATTATGAATTGCATTGTGAAAATTACTAAAATGACAAACCAAAAAGAAATATACAAATGTGAAATCTGTGGAAACATTGTTGAAGTTTTACATTCCGGAAAAGGTGAATTAGTTTGTTGTGAACAACCTATGAAATTACAAAAAGAACACTCAGAAGGAGAATATGCGGAAAAACATGCCCCAATAATTGAAAAAAATGAACAAGGAATTAAAGTAAAAATAGGATCAATAGAACATTCAATGGAAGAAAATCATTACATTGAATGGGTTGAAATATCAACAGAAAAAGGATCATCTAAAAAATTCCTAAAACCAAATCAAAAACCAGAAGCAGTATTTCCAGTAAAAACTGAAATCAAAAAAGCAAGGATGTATTGCAACATTCATGGATTGTGGACAAACAAATGAATAAAAAAATAATTAATTTATCAAAAACGTTATTACTTTTAACAACTGCAATCTTTTTTACATTAGTTGTATTCAATAATCTAACAGATTATAATTCAAATTATCAATTTGTAAAACATGTCTTGTCAATGGACACGACTTTCCAAGGAAATAATTTGATGTGGAGAGCAATTACAAATACAACAATTCACGATATATTTTATTGGATAATAATAATAGCAGAAACAATTATTGCAATTTTCTTATGGGTAGCTACAATCAAAGGTTTCAAATTTTACAAAACAAAAAAATTCTATTCAAAATTAAATTCGGGCATAATCGGGTTAACCCTTGCCCTTTTGCTTTGGTTTTTTGCATTCATAACAATCGGAGGCGAATGGTTTGCAATGTGGCAATCGGATATTTGGAACGGGCAAGATTCTGCATTTAGAATGTTTGCAATAAATGGAATAACTCTATTATTCCTGTTAATTAAAAATAAATGAACAATAACTAGAATATTTTTTAATTTATGAGACCTCTCAAAGAAATAAAAGCAATTGCAATACATCATTGTGAAAGAAAAATTGACTCTCCAAGAGAAATCAAAAAAAGACACCTAAAAAGAGGGTTTGAAGATATAGGGTATCATTATTTAATAGGAAAAAGAGGAAAATTATACAAAGGACGTTCAAAAATATTTCAAGGAGCGCATGTTTATGGAAACAATAAAAATTCTCTAAGCATTTGTTTAATAGGTAACTTTGATAAAGAAAAACCTACAAAAACTCAAATAAAAACACTCTTAAAATTTTTAAAAGAAAACATTAAAAAACATAATTTAAAAATAAACAAAA
>CAZXCF010000010.1:0-1308 GCA_964638995.1 Candidatus Woesearchaeota archaeon
GTTACTCCTAATAAACATGATAAAAAAAATTTCTGACAACATCTTCTGTTTTACTTTTCAACACTTTGGTTCAAATGTTTATTTAATAAGAGATAAATCAATCCTCATAGATACAACAGCTCCAGAAAATAAAGATGAATTAATTAGTTATTTAGAAGAATTTGATCTAAAACCTTCGGAAATAAAAAAAGTAATTTTAACGCATAACCACTGGGATCATAATGGAAATATAAATTTATTCAAAGAATCAAAGATTTATGGACATAAAAAAGACTTTGAAGAAGACAATATAATTGATATTTTTGAATTTAATGATTCTAATTTTGAAATATTTCATACTCCGGGCCATACTCCAGGAAGTATATGTTTATTATACAAACCAGACAAAATTCTCTTTTCAGGAGACACCTTGTTCCATAATGGGATTGGAAGATCGGATTTTCCAGAATCTAATCCGACAGAAATGTCTAAATCTTTAGAAAAATTGGGAAAGTTAGATTATGACTTTTTGTGTGCAGGACATTAAAAAGATTTAAAAGTAAGAAATTCTTACTTTCTTACATGGAAATAACAAAAATAAGTTCAAAGGGGCAAATAGTAATCCCTCAAAAAATAAGAACTAAGTTGGAAATAAAGGATAATTCAATCCTTGCACTTGATATTGTAAATGATGTTGTAATGATAAAAAAAATAGAAGACAAATTGTTTAGTAAGATAAAAAGATGTAAAACACGGAAGAGTTAAGGAGTGGAAAGATTAATCATAATTCTTTAATATATTTTTCATATTCTTTTAATTCAAACAAAACTTTATTTATTGTCTCTTGTTGCATTTTTTTATTGCTTATTCCAACAGCTAAAACAATTAATTGGTCCCTATAAATAAGAAAATATAATCTTTTATTTCCAAATTTCTTTTCTCTAAAAAATCTTCTTCCAAGAGGTTTTCCAATATTATCTCCTCTTTTTTTTTAATTGTCTCATAATTTTTCCTACCTTATTTTTATCTGATCCATCAAGTTTAGAAAAATCATTCTCAAACTCTTTTGTTGTAAATAATCTAAACATAAAATAAATATAGAATAAAGAGATTAAATATTTTTTCTAAATTTCAGCAACCTTTTTTCTAGATTTAAATCCTTTAACAACCTTTACAGGTTTCCCAAAATATTTTTTCAAAAATTTTTCCAAAGCCAAATTAGCCTTCCCTTCAATTGGCTTTTCTTTAATCCAAACTTCATAGTGAGGAAACTCCTTGATTTTTCCCGCGCTCTTTCCTCGAATCTCTGAAGGACAACTTCTTTTTCGC
>CAZXCF010000010.1:1318-16280 GCA_964638995.1 Candidatus Woesearchaeota archaeon
GGCAGAAGTCGCATATTCACTATCTTCAGAAATCTTTTCAATTTTTTGTTGAGAACTTCCAGGATGTAATCTAATTTTTATCTTCATAATTAAATAAAAACTTAAAGATTTATAAAGATTATACAACAATCAAAAACATGAACCTAATCTTTATCGGTGTTCAAGGAAGTGGAAAAGGAACCCAAGCAAAAATAATTTCTAGAAAACTAAACATAAAACATATCTCTACAGGCGATTTATTAAGAAACATTAAAGGAAGACTAAAAGAAAAAGTAGATAGATACATGAACTCAGGACAACTAATTCCAGACGAATTAATGATTGAAATTCTTTTAGAAAATATTAATGAAAAGGGATTTATTTTAGATGGTTTTCCAAGAAACTTGAAGCAAGCAAAACAACTAGATTCAAAAATTAAAATAGACAAAGTTATAGAAATACATATTTCTGACGAGGAAGCGATAAAAAGACTTTCTGGAAGATTGCTATGTCCAAAATGTGGAGCGGGATATAATTCAATAACTTCTCCAAAACCAAAAAAAGAAGGGATTTGTGACAATTGTCAAGGAAAACTAGTTCAAAGAAAAGACGATACGAAAGAAGCAATAAAAAAACGTATTGAAACTTATCACAAGGAAACAGAACCAATTATAGAACATTATAAGAATAAATTAATTAGAATAGATGGAGAAAAAACTATCGAAAAAATTTCTACTCGTCTTCTTCAGGAATTACATGAAGCCCTTGATTAAATATTTTTTCTACATATTCATCAACTTCTTCCGGATTTGAAAACCTAAATAATTCTTTATAATCATTATAATGAGGGCACTCGTCTGTATTAAATTCCCTACAAATTTGAGGCCTTTTTTCATAAATAGAACACTTGCTATTTTCATCAAGATATTTACACTTCGTAATAAATTCTAAATTCCAGGTTCCATCCTCTTCAACATAAACAGAAACATTTTCATGGCAAACAAACCATTTAATATTTTCAAAATCTCCCAAATCTTCAGGACAATCTATCTCAGTTATAACATATCTGCAACACTTTGCTCCACATCCATCACAAGTTTTTTCTTTCATGATAATTAAACAACTAATACTCGTTTTTAAATATTATCTAAAGAACTTTTCAACCAAATTACCTTTCTTATCTTAAAATTTTTAATTCTTTATCACCTGATTTATAAAAAATATTTTTTGAATTATCAGTTAAAGAATCAATATTCTGAATAAAATTATTTCTTAAATCCAAACCCTGAGAAAAATTTATTTGAGTTTCAAGTTCATAAACTCCTTCATTATTTTTTAAAAGAATATTTTTCTTAGAAATTTCGCCTAAAGAATCATAAAAACTTTCGATTTTTTTATAAGGAACAAGTTTTTCAGAACTGTCTCTTTTTTCAAATACCCTAATGATATTTTTAAAATCTTCACGATCACCATAAAAAGAATAGTTAACAGTTTTTTGAGAAACACTATCTCCTTGAGAGTTATACTTTATCAAAACAATTTTTTTTAACCTTTCTAAATCATCATAAATCCATTTTCCATTTTCGTTCTTTTTTTTGTCTCCATCTGTATCTGTTATTGAAATTCTCTTTGTTAATTTGTTTTCTTCATAATAATATAAAACACTATCTAATAACTCATAAACGCCATTAATTCCTTCATCTCTTTTAAGATTCTTATTTACAAGGTTTCCATTTTCATCCCAATCAAAATTATAAACTATTTTAACATCTCCTTCGGGCCTCTTATGAAAAAAAACTCTTTTAAGTGTATTTTCAATGTTATTACGAACCTCATACCCATTATAACATTGAACAATTGAATCTCCTTTGGCTTTTTTCTCTAAATCTTGTGCATTAGCTGGCATACTTCCGCTTGCAAAAATACCTGCTGTCAATAAGCTTAGTCCTAGATTTTTTAGTTTCATTTTTTAACTTTACTATAAGTACTAAAATCGTAACCTCGAAATTTATTTGGATGTCGAATTTTTAGTGATTTGCCTATTGCATTATAAATTTTCTTTGTGGCCTCATAAGCCTCTCCAAAATCTACTTTTCCATCTTTATTAAAATCATTTTCTTTATTATTTAATGCAGAAAAATACTTGCTTCCAAATCCCAATTTTTTATTTTTTATTGATTTTCCATTAGGCGACCCTGCATAACATTCTGCTTTTAGTTTTTTAAGTTTTTCAGAAGATTTATCACTAAAAATTTGATCAATATATAATTTAGAATAATCCTGATTTGTAACAAATAATAATTGAAAATCATCTTTAGCAATAAGTTCCATCATTGTAGGCTCGATATAAAATTCGTCTTTCGAAGAATACGCATAACCTGTTAATTTTGAAGAACAGATAAAATCATTTAAACCTAATGTATTAAAAAAAACCATTAAAGTGTCTTTTTTTGAAAGATCTGTTCCAAGTTTTATTCTAAAATCGCACAAATTATTTAGTGTAGAAGGGGAAATGTTTTCTTTATTTGATCTTAAATTTTTTGATATTTTTTTAACATCTTCATCATTTGACATTGGCAATGTATCATTACATAAAAAATAAATATTCTTTTTTTTAACTCCAAAATCTAAAAGAGAATTATAAACTTTTACTGATTCATGAAAATTAATATTTTTATTTTCGATATCTGGAATTTGACTAGTATAAATTAAAGCGTGAGCTTCTCCAATTGTATCTTTAGGGCCTTTTTTTTCTTTTTTAGGAATCCCGTCTTTCTCAAGATCCCACTCGTGAATCTCGTCATAAGTTCCATCATAATCAGTATCAGCCTTAATTAGTGCAGAAATCTGTTTTCCATTTTCATCATAAGAATAATAAAATTCGCTTCGTGAATCAAACGAACCATCTATCTCGTCATCCCATTTATTTTTCTTTATTATCATATTGTTATTATCATCCCAATAATAACGAGTAAAACATTTAGAGGTATGGCCACTTGGAAGTTTATGTATGTCTATTGACTTAACTTTTTGATCTTTTTTATTATAAAAATCATGAATTTCTCGGATATAATTGCCCCCATATTTAGGAAGCGTGTCAATAGAAACTCTTTCTTCTAAATCTTGTGCATTGGCTGGCATACTTCCGCTTGCAAAAATACCTGCTGTCAATAAGCTTAGTCCTAGATTTTTTAGTTTTCTCATATTAATTACCTAATAAATAAAAGAAAATTAATCTTATAAATGTTACTATTTTTTAGTTACTAAAGTCCTTCTTCATAACTTCCGAATCCTTCAAATCCCTCTGGTTCATATCCTTTATATACCTTAAGGTGTCCTCTCTCATCGCCGTAATTAACATACCCTATTACCTCTCCCTTTTCCTTTGCCTTGTATGTATTTAAATCCCCATATACGTCCTGGCTCAAAATGTTGCTTGCATGCCCATACTCTGGAAGCTCTTTCTCTTTATTAACTGTTTCTTCATGTCCTACCGGCTCTTCAATCTCGGATTTTATTTGAGTATCTAAATCTTCTTTATAATAAGGGTTATCAAAAGCCCATTGTTTTTCTCCTATTGCATCATAATTAAAGGATAACATCATATCAATTCCTTTATTCACGGGTTCAAATAAAAAGAACTTGTAAACATTACTAAACTTAGAAGCTAAAAAATTTTCACATGGCAATTCATAGGGAATTCCGCTATCATAAGACTTAGGACATAAAAAATCTCCATCTTCGCTCTCTTTATATTTATCTTTTATATTATATCTTTCAATTTGTTTTTGTTTAGGCCCTTCATATTCTTTAGATCTATAAGCTAGATAATTAGTCCAATCATCAGGATTATTTCTATAGTTATCATAAGCGCCATCACGATAGTTCAAGTAATCCCTTTCATCAAACTGATCCTCTTCGTCATCTTCTTCCTCTTCTACAATACAAAAATTATTAGAATCATAAGCTGAAAGTAAATCATACTCTGTTTCGCCTAAAGGATTCTCAATATCTTTTGGGACAAGTGTTAAAGGCTCCTCTAAATCTGATTTCTTTGGAAGGTGTAAGTCTCTTTCTTCGCATTCTTGAGCAGGTTTACCGAATTCTACTTCAACTTCAGCATAATATTCCCCCCCTTCTTCTTCAGGAGACTCAGTATATGTAACTTCATAACTCTTAATATAATTTTCAGAATGTTGAATAGTATCTGATTCAAGGATATTTGCTGATTCGGCATAATCTCCTCCTTCAACATTTTCTAAATATCTCGCTGCCTCAGAATAAACCGAAGTTTCATGTAATTTAATAGCACTAATCAAAGCATTTGCAATCGCCTCTTCAAGAGTATCTCCTCCGGCAGTTTCTTTAGCAGTTTCACCAGTAGAAACTATCAAATCAGAATCAATTTCATAAAGCTCATTAAAAGATTTACTTTCATAATTATCTTTGTTTAATTCATTATCTTTTTGTGCTTGAATATTTTCATTTTTTTCAAAAATAGTAGATTCCCCATAAAAACTTATGTCCTCTCTAGGAATAGCTCCTTTCAAATTAACATTATCTTTATAATAATAATCCTGCCCATTATAAACATAATTATTCCAACTATCGTCAACCTCGCTTGGATCAGGATTCATTTTTTGGATATGACCTCTTTCATAAATCTTATCACTTTCATCTAAAGTAATTTCAACATCTTCACACTCTTCAAAACTAGCAGTTTCTAAATCACTTTCACAATCTTCTCCTTTTTTATTACTTCCAGAATCACAAATAGTTAACCCCTCTCCTCTTCCATAATAAGAATCTCCTGAATAAACAAGGTCTTGCCCTGTACATCCTTCTACATCAAAAACATCATCATACATAACCTCAACTCTCTCTTTAGTATTTTCATCGATATAATATCCTATAGGAGAATTTTTGCCAGAATAAGTCCAACTACCATAAGGATTAACATTTTCAATTTTTGGTTTACAGATATCACTTCCAGCCTTAAAAACAGGACATTCAAAATCCACTCCTTTATACTCACAAATCCCTGGACCCACTCTCTCAAACTCAACTTTTTCTCTTGGAGCTCCCTTGAGTTTCTGTGCCCTCAAATTTTCGTGAGTTACAGTGGGAGCACAAGTAGATCCCCCCCACCATTTAGTAAGATGACACGAACCATATTCATCTTTAATATATGAACTCTTACCAATAACTTCTGTAGCAGTCATAGGTTCCGAAACAATTTTTGAATAAGTATCAGAATAATATTTACCTTTATCTCTGTCATGATTAACTAAAGTCCAGGTGCATTTACAAACTGTCTTAAAATCATCTTTAAAAAGTCCGTTATATCGGGTTGGAATAATATAAGGATTAAATTGTTCTCCTTTATCAAAAACTCCTTTTTTATTAGAATCGTCAGCATCAACACACTCTCCTCCAGAACAAATCTTTCCTTCAGGACATTCTATACGTAAAGCTTGTAAGCCATTACATTCAGAATCTTCCGAGCGGAAAAACTCTATTACCGAATTTCCTTGACAAGTATCACGATACTCCTTACCTTGAAATTCTGTAGAGCTATCAAAATAAGGATCAATTGTTATTTCTTTAATTTCCTCTCTAGAAAGACACTTCCATTCGCAACCACTTTTCTTGTTACAAGTATTCTCATCTTTTACATACTCGAAACATCCTGAATCGACAGAATTCCCTGAATCAAAACACCCACAAAAACTAGAAAATTCACTATACTGACAAGCCATAATACCATCAAGAGGGTCTTGATACCCTCTTTTATCCTCACAAAACTCAATAGCATTACATCCATCTTTCTTCTCACAAGTATAAGTATTCCCATCACAACAACCAAAATTCTCATCTTCTTTATAAAATTCTGAAAAAGTGTAACATCCATCCCTAGGAACACATTTTTGACTTTCTCCACATGCATTTGCTTCAGGAGTATCTTCTTTAACACAATAAGCTACATCGTTACTTTTTTCAACGCAAATATAATCATATTTCCTTTCATTATTATCTGAATTATAACATTCTATATGGGGGGGGATTTCAGAACAATCTTTTTTAGTTTCCCAAGAACCAAAAAGTCCTCCTTCAACTTTTTCCTTCAAAACATTTCCACTACACTTAGTCTTAGCACTAGCAATCATCATACTTCCAACTAACAAAATCACAATTCCAAACATTAAAATTAAATTTTTAGTTTTCATTATAATTTATCCTCCGCACAATAATGATCTAAATATTCAAGATTATTTATAGATACTCCTTTATATGTTTCTTTAATTGAAGGTTCTGGACAATTATTGTCATACGAATAAAAATGAGGATTCAAATACCAATTAGCCAAGAAAAGATTCGTATCATCATTTGAAGAAAATTCTTGATTTAAAGGAGAATTACATATTTGATTACAACCAGGATAGCATCCCCATGCTCCTCCAGGAGATAATTCAGAACAATCAATTTCGCCTACACACTTTCCATCATTCCAATCAAACCAACTACCCCCATCCCATTCACACCCATATTTTTCTCCCATCTTTTCATTTTTACATTCATTTCTAGTATCCCAAATATCTTCACATTGTAATGTTCCAGAACAGCATTTCTTATGCCAAAAAGTCAACTTCTCCACTAAAGGGCCAGAAGAAGGAGCTTCACATTCCTCCTTTGTTTTATAAAGATCTTGTGCAGAACCTTTTCTAACGCATCCAGCAGAAGTTTGAACATCCACCGAAAGCTCGTCATCTTGTCCTCCATATGTCCCTCCAACTACAAACCTATCTAATTTTGTTTCCCATTCACATTCAGGAGCTTTTTCACAAGCATTCTTAGCTGCTTTTTTCCTTTCTTTTCTCTCTTCATCAAAAGCAGGTTTTACCCAATTATTAAGCCAAGTACCATAATCTTCTTTATAATTATATTCTAATTCAATACCTTTACAAGATAGAATTCCAAAACAAGACTCTTCTGACCCTTCTGGACATCCTTCATCAACTAACCCGTCACAATCATCATCAACACCATCGCAATCTTCGAAAAGATCTCCATCAAAATTTTCACAATCAGGAATATATTTTCCTTTCCACTCGCAACCATATTCATTAAAATCTTCACATTTCATTTTCATCAATCCCTGATTAGATAGATCAACATTATAATTATTCCTTTCAAAATAAATATTATTTACATCAGAACAACTTTCTACCCATTCCCCACAAAGGCTTGGAGAAAATTTATCGCATTCAGATTTATTTAAAATATTACAATCAATTTTCTGGTTAGGGTTTTCAGAAGGACTTGAACAATCGTACCTTACTTTTACTTTATAATCATGTCCAGGCCCGGGTCCAGACGGGATAATAAAAGAATCTATTTTTCCTGAGCCAGATGGAACAGTAATTTGTTTATTTGGAACATAAATCGAAGTAACATTAAAATCATAATCTTTAATTTGAACATATTTACTGCCCAAATCAAATTCTCTATTTGTGCCTCCACTTGAAGTGGTAAAAATTAATTTCTTTTTAGGAATACCCTCAAAAGAAGAACAGCAATCTGCAGTAAGTTCATTTTCACAAATTTCGTCATAGGTTTTATGATTCGCTACTTTATTAGTACAAGCTCCTCCATAAGGTGCTAGCTTCTTAACAAAAGCACGCTCATATCCACTTATTATCCCATCTCCATTAAGGTCCGCTTCATATCCAGTTATTTTGCCATCCCCATTAAGGTCCACTGATTCAAACCCACTTGCTGTATTTGCAGAAAGAACTCCAACACATCCACCATCTCCAACACATTTTCCATCAATCATTTCACCTTCACAAAAAAGCTCAGGAGCAGAATCGTAATCTTCAGGCTCTAAAGTGAGTTCTTCAAACTCTTGAACAGAAGGAACTTCCCACTCACACCCCTCAACATCAATACAAGAACTTTTATCATCTAATTTCCAACAAGGATTTGAACCAATACAAGCTACTCCTTCAAGAGGTTCATCCCATTCGCACCCGTATTCTTCGCATAAACCTTGATTTGTTGAATATTTATTACAATCTATATCTCCTCCAACACAATCTCCCGAATTCCAATGTATGAAACACTTTCCAGACGCAGAGTTTGTAGAATAAGCCGAAGGGCATTCTTCAGAACTAAAATCTTTACAAGAAGGCGCACCACTCGATGGAACTACACATTTTTCTGTATTCCAGTGAGGAACCCCTTCTTTAAAAGTAGTACAACCTTCAACAGAATCACATTCACTCAAAGATAAATCTTCACATTTTACATCGGGAACCCCAACACATTTTCCAGGAACACCTTCATTAGAAATTTGACTATATTTCATAGGGCTAAATTCCCAAGAACAGTCCGACTGCTCACAAGAAACTCTATCATAAAAAAACTTACACTTTTCTGACCCTTTACACTCGTATCCGCAATCACTAGAATATTCACAATCAGAATCGCAACAATCAATAGAATCATCACAATCATTATCTAATCCATCGTCACAAATTTCTGTAGCTCCAGGATAAATATAATCATTGCTGTCATTACAATCTCCTTTTGAAATACCAGAACCGCACCAAACAGAATCAGGACTTTCAGGAACGAATCCATCATTATCAGAATCTATACAAAATTTACGAAACCCTATTTCGGTTAATAAAACTTTTTTCATATCATCTTCTATTTCTAAATATTTTTTACAATCCAATTCTGGAAGACAATAATCTTCACTTCCTGTTATATCCCACCTACAATTAAGATCATTATTCAAATTACTAATTTCATTACATCCATAATGTTTTTTATAACCATAACACACATCATCTTCAACACAAAAACCATCTCTCCATGTCAAAGTCATACATGACTGTTTACCAAAAAGAGATCCGGCATTTCTTAAACAATATTCCTCTTTTGTTAACCAAGCAAATCCTAAATTTTCACAAACATTTTCATTAGCCTCCACACACTTTCCTTCTTGACAAATTTTTCCAGAAGCACAAGAAGTAACAAGATGTTTCATATTTCCCTGACCATTACAATAATATTCTTTCACATTTATTCCTTTACAAGAATCCTCAAAAAAATCTCCCTCGACAAAAACAGTTCCTTTTTTACTAAAATTAATCCCTCCATCACTATCTTCACAAGAATATGAAACGTTCTTTATCCAGGAATAATCTTCTTCTGCTATATCTTTTCCTTCTCTAGCTAATTTTTTTCTAATACTAACACACTTTCTATACAAGGGCTCTCCTGCCATTGAACCCGAAGGCTCACATCCTAGAGGGCAATAAGTCCTATAACTTGAATACAAATTACAAAGGTCTAAAGGATTAGGCCATGTAGAAATAATGAACGCAGATTTATTATATTCCCCTTGATAAATCCTATAAAAAAGCCTATCATCAGCATAGAAATAATGATTATTCAAAGGAGTTAATTTTGTACTTTTCTCATTTAAATTATCGACATTAAAAGTTGCACAACACTCTTCACAAGAATCCAACTGATCCGAAACACAATAGGGCTGTATATGTCCTGCATCACAAATACAATAATCTTCTGCAGAAACTAGAGAGATACTAAAAAATAATAAAACAAAAGCAAACAAAAATAATCCTCTTTTCAACATAAAAGATAAAAGAAATTCCTATTTATAAAATCACCGATTCCAAGGCTGTTTATATTTTCTTCCGAGAGCCTTGTAAATTTCCCTCTCTGTTTTAGAAGCAATCTTTTTTCCATTTTTAAACAACCCATGATTATTTAATAAAAATCCTTTTTCTTTTGCAATTTTTCTTAGGCCAATTCCTGCTCCTTTTGTTGAAGAATAAGCAAGTAAAGCGGCCCCCCACTCATTTGGAACAGTATAATATAATTCAACCTTAACACCTTCAACTTCCCATGTAGATTCATGTTTCCCAGATTCTAGTTTCTTACCTTTTTTCTTCATAAACTCGACAAGTTTGTCGATATCTTTAGGAATTAAAACAAAATCAATATCTTTAGGATTTCCTTCACGTCTACGAATACTTCCAACAATTTTAATTTTTTTACAATACGGCTTCAATTCTTTTTCAAGTTTTTTAGCTAGTTTTCTCACATCTTTTTTTGACATTTTAAGGAAATTTAAACCTAAAATTAATAAAAGAATCTAAAACATAAGGATCTTCAGGATAATCTTTTTTATTTTCTCTAGAAGAATAGAGTTTTTCTAATTCTTGAAAACTACTAAAAAAAATTACAGAAGGATCTTTTTTAGAATAATTAAAAGATTTAACACTTAAATTATTATCTTTAACAAAAGAAGAAATTTCTTTTTTAGAACCACTAAAATTATTTTTTACACTAGAAGAATCAAGATTTTGTCCAAATAAATAATTTCCAAAAAAAATACTCGAAGCTAATAACCCTAAACAATATTTTCTCATAAAAAATGAAAGATTTTAAACATTATAAATTTAACCCAAACCCCTTAAATGGTCTGGCATTTTGCCAACATCTCTCATACTTCCTTTTTTATCAGGTTTAGAAGCAATAACATCATCAATTCTTAAAATCATTGTAGCAACTTCTGATGCAGAATCGATTGCTTGTTTTTTTATCCCGTAAGGTTCTATAATTCTGGCCTCAAAAACATCTTCAATTTTATTTGTAAATAAGTTCAGCCCATATTTAAGATTTCCAGAATCATGTAATGATTTTATCTCGGTTAATATATCGATAGGATCTAATCCTGCATTTTCAGCCAAAGTAATTGGAATAAATTCTAAAGCATTTGCAAATTCCTCTACTGCTAATTGTTCTCTTCCTGGAAGAGATTGTGCAAATTCTCTTAATCTTTTAGAGAGTTCAACTTCTACAGCTCCCCCTCCAAGAACAATTAATCCGGATTTCAAAACAGCAATAACATCTCCCAAACCATCTTTTACTGCTCTTTCAATTTCATCAATAACATGTTCTGTCCCTCCATGAATTAAAATGGTTATCGATTTAGGGTTAGTGCATCCTCTAACATGAGTCATAGCATCCTCACCATAAATAACCTCTTCAACTTCATCTGCTTGACCTAATTCAGAAGAAGATAATTCGTTTAAATTGCTTACAATTTTTGCGCCAGTTGCTTTAGAAAGTTTTTCCATATCGTTTCTAGCAACTCTTCTACAAGTATAAATTCCTTCTTTACTTAATAGGTAACTAGCAAAATCATCAACCCCTTTTTGACAAAAAACTACTTTTGCTCCAGACTCTTTAATTTTCTCAACAATCTTTTTAATTCCTCGTTCCTCTTGATTCAAAAAATCTTGTAACTGATTGGGTGAAGAAACTGAAATTTTTGTGTCCATTTCCAAACTTTTTAACTCTAAAGAAACATCAACTAATGCTATCCTGGCATCGTTTATTTTAGAGGGCATATCATGAGAAATTTTTTCCTTATCTAAAACAACTCCGGAAACCAATTCAGAATTCTTTATACTTTCTCCTTTAATTTTTTCAATTTTAATATCTTTCAAATCACTTACTTTATTTACCGCATTAGTGATTATTTCGGCTAGAATTTCTTTAGCATCTTCTGCTCCTTTTCCAGTCATAGCAGTCATTGCAACTTGCTTTAAAATATCAGAATCATTCTCAACTTTATAGGAAATATTTTTCAAAATTTCTTGAATTTTTTCAGCAGCAATTTTGTATCCTTTAATAATTACAGTCGGATGAATCTTTCTATCAAGTAATCTTTCAGCATTTTCTAAAAGCTTACCTGCAATCATAACAGCAGACGTAGTTCCATCGCCTATTTCTGATTCCTGAGTTTTAGCAATTTCAACCATCATTTTCGCTGCAGGATGTTCTATTTGCATCTCATTAAGAATTGTAACTCCGTCATTTGTAACAACAATTTCATTTGTAGGAGAAACAAGCATTTTATCCATTCCTTTAGGCCCTAAAGTTGTCTTAATTACCTCAGAAACCACTTTTGCAGCCATTATATTGTTTCTTTGAGCATCTCTACCCATAGTTCTCTGAATATCTTCTGGCATTACATTATTTTTCATTTTATTTTTACCTCCAAACCTAATTTCTTTAAATCATCTGAAAAATGAGACAAATGATCCCTCGCTATTTGCAAATTATAATAAGATCTTTTAACAGAAGACAAAATAAGTTTAGATCTTTCATTCACTGGCCTATAAATTTCGCCTTCTCCAACTAAATGATAATCATCTCCTTTTAAATGAGGAATAATTTCGGTTTTTTTACGTATTTCTTTTGAACGAATATCATATTCCTTTAAAACGTCTCCAAGAAGCTCATAATCCTTTTTTCCCATATGGCCAGAATAAAAACAAGGAACATCACGAATATACAATTGAATAAACCTATTTAATGTGGTAGAAGGAATTTTTAATATTTTTTCCATAAACAAAAATCTTAAATCAAATATATAAGCATTATGGTAATTAAAATCAATCAAATTAACATTAAAATCATCAACTATAAAATATAAATCTTTATATAAATAAAAATCATTTAAAACGCATGATAAATATAATGATCTCAGACATAATGACAAGAGAAAATGTTACTTGTAAACCTGAAACAAATCTTTTAGAATGTTGTAAAAAAATGGTTAAAAAAAGAGTGAGATGTTTACCTCTAACTAGAAAAAAACAACTTACGGGGTTTATTACTCAAAAAGATATTTTATGGGCAATAGTAAAAAAATCAAAAGAAAATTTAAAGGAAATAAAAGCGATTGATGTATCTCCAAAAAAAATAATCACAATCCGTCCAACCGCAACAGTAGATGAAGCTTTTAAAAAAATGAAAAAATTAAAATTAGAAAGGCTTCCAGTAATAAAAGAAAAAGAATTGGTAGGGATTGTTTCTCTTACGGATATTCTAAATTTTAATCCTGAATTCTATCCTGAATTAGAAGAATTATCTAGAATAAGAGAAGAATCCAAAAAACTCAAAAGAATAAATGAATCTAAAAACTCAAGGGTTGAAGAAGGAACTTGTGAAGAGTGTGGAAATTATGGGGACTTATATAATTCAAAAGGGATGCTAGTGTGTTCTTCTTGTAAAGCTTAATAAAAACATATTTAAATAGAAATTACTTAAAAAGAATATGACAGAAAAGAGATCAGTTTTTTCAAGCAAAATAAAGTACAATGGAATTTTTTCATTTAAAGATTTTTATAAATTTTGCTATGATTATTTAACTGAAGAACTAGGCTTTACTGTTGAAGAAAGCAAATATGCTGAAAAGATTTCTGGAACCTCAAAGGGAATTGATATTGAATGGAAGGGCAAAACAAAAGTAGACGATTATTTTAGATATGATATAAAAACTGTCTTTCAAATACTAGGATTAAACAATGTAGAAATTCAACAAGATGGGAAAAAAATAAAAACAAACAAAGGATCTGTGGAAGTAAAAATGAAGGGGCAATTAGTTTTAGATTACAAAGGAGAATATGCAACAAAACCGCTCACAAGATTTTTTAGAAGAATTTATGAAAAATGGATAATTCCCTCAACAGTCGAAAAAATGGAAGATAAATTAATTGCGGATTGTGACGAATTCTTAAGCCAAGGAAAAGCTTACCTAGACTTAGAAGGTAGAAGATAATTCCCTTCAAAAATTTCTAAAAAAAATTTCTAAAACTTATTTATCAAATCTTTTAAAATGAGAAATTTTTATTAAATGATCTTTGTGTTTAAATACATTCTATATCACATCCGTAATTTTCGCAAACTACTCTTTCTTGAAAATTAGAACAAGATACTTTATCTGAACTTCCCCAACTTTCCCAACAAGACCCCATAAGTCTATTACACCCTACATTTTCGCATGCTATTTTATTTTTTTTAAGATAATCTGTTCTACAATCCACCTCCCCAGAACAAATAATTTTCGAACAATTTTCTAAAAATTTTTTCTCTTCAGAAGGATAAGTAGAAGGAAAAAAACCTGCAAAATAAAAATCTCCAAAATGATACCTATACATTTGTCTAGTAAGTGCATTAAGATAATTTTTTCCTTCAGCTATTAACTCGCTTTTTGAAGGATTCACACTACCAAAACTTTCAACAGGTAAATTAAAAGTTGAGCAACAATCAGAACATGTATATGCTTCTCCTGTAATTGGATTATTTTGAGATGTATCTAATTTACAGGAAAAAACAGCATCAGTAGTATAAACATCACAAATACAAAGATCTAAACCTTTTTGTTGATCTATGTCAACACAAGCGCCATTATGACAAATCTTCCCTGGAGAACAAGTAAGAGGAGAAGTCCATTCATTACATCCACTAGATGTATTAAACCCGCAAATTTTCAATTTTCCATCTTCTGAACATTGACTCTCTCCATAATCACATTCACCCTTGCAAGGAGTAACTAATTTGCCAGTATCCGCATCATAATAAGGAAAATCTATCACGTTTATATCAGAAGGCTTTTCAATCGAACCATCATTTAAAACGCCCAAAAGATCACCATATGGATAATTAGAGGGGGTTGCGAAATTACAACATAGTTCACATGGAGTTGAATCAAGATCTCCAAATGGTTGATAATCATCAGGCTTATTTGTTAAACACGCATTTCCGTCTGAACAAGTGCAGTATTCTGAAGGGACATCGGAATTAACAAGCCTAAAAAAAAGACTTGAAATAAAAAAAGAATAACTTTCTCTATCTATCTGAGTAGGCTCTCCTCCTTGATTAATAAACTTTATACCGTTTTGTAAACAATAATCTACATCTCCTCCTGTTGACTCAGCCCATTCATAACAATCTTCTTTAACTTTATCAAGTCTAGAATTATATATTGGTTGAGTAATTCCGTTTGGAAGAGCATCAGTATCTCCTAAAACTCCTTCTTGACCTAAAAAAGTTCTATCTATCTGAGTAGGCTCTCCTCCTTGATTAATAAACT
>CAZXCF010000011.1:0-9273 GCA_964638995.1 Candidatus Woesearchaeota archaeon
TAAAATTTTTAGTGAATTCGTCTTTCCCTGAGGAAATCCGAACAAAGCAAAAAATCAGAGATATTTTAGTTAATCCGCTTTTCCAAAAGCTGAAGTGGAAAATCGAATTAATCAATCAATAAATATAAAAATAAAGAAAATTTAAGATAGATATGAAAAAGGGTGAATCGGAAATTCAAAAAGGAAAAAATATTAAAAAATTGGGAGTATCTCCTGTTATTGCGACAATTCTTTTAATTGCATTAGTTATAATTATAGGAGTTATAATCTTTTTATGGTTTAGCAGTTTAACTGAGGAAGCAATTACAAAAGATTTTGGTTCTGGAGAACAAAATGTGAAGATTATTTGTGAAGAAGTTGATTTTGATGCAGATTATAATTATGCTACAGGGGATTTAACAATTGTGAATGAAGGAAATGTTCCAATTTATGATATTGAAATGAGATTAGAAAGTTACGGAAGTTATGAAACTAAATCTTTACAAGAAGACTATGAAATGGATGAAACTGATCTTTTACAAGGAGGCATCTTTTCTGATAAAGTTTCTTCAGGAGGTATAGATAAGATAATTTTAATTCCTGTTTTAATGGGCTTAAATGAAGACGGGATAAGAAAAACTAAAACTTGTGATGAAAGGCACGGGGAAGAAATAGCAGTATAAAATGTTTTCAAAAAAAGGACTTTCTAATGTTGTAGTTATGGTGATTATGATTGCATTAGTTTTAGCGATAATGATTTTAGTTTATAATTTAGTTATTTCCACTGTTGAGGAGCAGACAGAAAAAGCAGAATCTTGTGGAATTGATTTGATTGAAAAAGTTTACATAAATGATGATTATGTTTGTTACAATTCATCTAGCAAAGAAGTTATTTTTTCAATTAGTATTGGAGATATTTTATTAGACGAGTTGCTTGTTGTCATTTCAGATGAAGGGAGTTCAAAAACATTTACACTTGCTAATGAATCTAGCGAGGATATACATTACTTTAATGGAACTAAAGGAAAAGAAGCAAGAATACCTGGACCTAAATCTGGAAAAACATATATTGTGAATGTGACTGGAATTAAACCTACACAAATGCAAATTGCACCTGTTGTTAATGGAAATCAGTGTGATGTAATTGACAAAATAAGTAATATCGTTGATTGTTCGAATAATCCAAACATTCAAAAAGATATTTAAATTAAAATTCTTTTAATGTTATATGAAAAAAGTGGTGATAAAATTAGAAAATTCAGACAGGTTAAAGATAAAAAACAGAAAGGCACAAGTTTGGATTGAAACAGTTATTTATACTCTCATTGCATTTGCTATTCTTGGAACTGTTTTGAGTTTTGCTAGACCTAAAATAGAAGAGCTTCAGGATAAATCTATTATAGAGCAATCACTAAAAATGCTAGAAAACATCGATGAAACAATAAAAGAGATAGACATGTTGGGAGAAGGAAATAAAAGAAAATTGGAATTGGGAATTGAAAAAGGTTCTTTAGAGGTGAATTCGGAAAATGATTCGATTGTATTTAAAATAGAAACAGGACATCAGTATAGTGAACCTGGAACTTCCATAAAAAAAGGAGATATTGAAATTTTTACTCAAGAAATTGGAGAAATGTATTCAATAAATGCGACACTTGATTATGCTGGAGAATATAATATTACATGGGGAGAAAAGGAAAGCTTTGAATTGATAAGTAGCTCTCCAAATCCTTACATCATATACATAGAAAATGAAGGAGAATCAATGGATTTTTCATACGGATAAAATGGCTCAAGCAAAAGAAATAGCAAAAATACTGAAATACCCTAGACCTGAAATAAACTTTTCTCCACAAGTTCCTCCATTGAAAAAAATAAAGGATAAAACAAAAATTGATGTAAGATATTGTTTAATCTCTCCTTATGCTTATGCGCACATTTACTGGGATCCAAAAGAACATGAACTAGTTTACAATATAGAAGAACCTATTTTAAATTCGGATGAAAAGAAATACAAAGAACAGTTGATTGAATCTATTAGGAGCATGATTAATTTTGATATAGTTATTGAAAAAGATTTAGATAAATTATTAGATTACATTGATAAAAGGTTTAAAATAGTTGCATTTGAATTAGGTATCCAGATCTCTTATGAAAGTTATAAAAAAATATATTATTATCTGTGTAGAGATTTTATTGGAATTAATGAAATTGAGCCTTTATTAAAAGATTTCTTTGTTGAAGATATTGAATGTAATGGTACTAATACTCCCATTTATATTGTTCATAGATATTATAGGAATATAAAAACAAATGTGAGATTTGATACTTTTACACAATCCCAAAGCTTTGTTGAAAAAATTGCTCAAAGATGTGGAAAATATATCTCATATTCTAATCCTATTTTAGATGGAAGCCTTCCTGATGGTTCGAGAGTTAATGCGACATATACCAAAGATATAACTAGTAAAGGTCCAACTTTTACAATTCGTAAATTTACAAAAATTCCGTGGACTCCTCCACAATTAATCTCATTTAAGACATTGAGTTTAGAAATGTTGGCTTACCTATGGCTTTTAATCGAGCACAAAATGAATATTCTTATTGCAGGGGGGACAGGTTCAGGTAAAACAACTTTGTTAAATGCTCTAGCTTTTTTTATTCCTCCTGAAGCGAGAGTTGTTTCAATTGAAGATACTCGAGAATTAAATCTTCCTAGAGAAAATTGGTTGCCAGGAGTTTCAAGAGGAGCTACAGGTTCAGAAGGAATAGGGGAAATTGATCTATTTACCTTATTAAAGTCTTCGTTTAGACAGCGTCCAGATTATATTATTGTGGGAGAAGTAAGGGGTAAAGAAGCTTTTGTATTGTTTCAAGGTATGGCTTCAGGACATGCTTCGATTAGTACTATTCACGCGGAATCCGTTGACACCGTAATAAAAAGGTTAGAAACTCCTCCAATTAATCTTTCACCTACACTAGTAAATGTTCTTGATAGTGTTTGCATTATGACTCACGCGATTGTAAACAAACAAGACACAAGAAAATTAAAAGAAATAGTTGAAATTGTAAATGTAGAAGAAAACGGGGTTGCTATAACAAACACTCCTTTTATATGGGATCCTAGAGAGGATGAATTTTATTTTAAGAGCAATAGTAAAATTTTAGAAAAGATTTCAATAAGATTCGGGAAAAGTAAACAGGAAATTGAACAAGAATTCAGAAGAAGAGTTGAATTATTATATAAACTAACAAGAGAGAAAAAATTTGGGTTTAATGAATTTCAAGACGTTATAAGTGAATATTACAAAGCTCCCATGAATGTCTTAAAAAGATTCGGGATTCAGTAAAGTTTAATAAATAAAATTCTTTAGTTAAAATATGAAAAGAGTTGATGTAATTGGATTGGAAAAAAATATAGACGATCTTGAAAAGGAATCTAAAAAAATAAAGCAAGCTTACGAAGATTGGGATGAAAAGAGATTTAAAAAATCAAAAGAAGAGATGATTCGTATTCATAAGAAAATTAAGAGGAAAATATCATGATATTTGAAGGAGATAGTGATAAATATTCTAAATTAATGGAAGAATTCCAAGATAATATTCAGCAAAAAAAACAAGTTATTGGGGAACTAAAAAAAACGTACGGGTTGGAGGAAGTAGAAGATAAAGAGGTTATTTCTTCAAAAATAGAGGATTTGACTCAAGACTTAAAAAAATTAAATGAAAGGACAGGGCAAATTTTAGATGATTTGAGTTTTCCTAAAAACTTGTTTCAAAAAATCATCGGCTTTACAAGATTTCTAAATTTTTTAAAAAGAGAGCAAGGGATGGAACCCGATGACTTAGAAAAAGTTACTCTGAAAAGATTAAAAAAAGGGGAAAAAGGGAAAAAGAAAGAGAAAAAAGATATCAAAGAAGATGAGTTTGCAAAATCTGCAAACAAAATGTTCGGAAAGCAGTCAAAAAAATTAGTCAAATATAGATATTTTGAAACTCTTGAAAAAGATTTAGATCGTGCAAATTTAAAGTATACTCTTCCTGCCTATGTTTCGATTATTTTATTTGTTACATTCCTATCTTTTATTGGAGGCTTGTTGTTATTTCTATTTTTTTTATTTTTTAGTGTTGAAGCCACAATGCCAATTATAGAACCTGTTAAAGATATTGGAAGCAGACTTGTAAAACTTATTTGGATGTTAATTGTTTTTCCTTTAGGAGGTTTTATTGTGTCTTATATTTATCCTTCAATGGAAAAAAAATCTGCCGAAGCAGCTATAGATTATGAGCTTCCGTTTGCTACAATAAATATGGCGGCAATTGCAGGTTCAATGATTAATCCAGTTAAAATATTTGAAATTATTATTTCTTCAGACGAATTTCCAAGTGTAAAAAGAGAGCTTACAAGATTGATGAACCACATTAATATTTACGGGTATGATGTGGTTAGTGCTTTGAGAAGTTCTGCATTCAATACTCCAAGTAAAAAGATGTCTGAATTATTTAATGGGCTGGCAACTACGATTAATTCGGGGGGAGATATGGCGGAGTTTTTTGATAAAAGAGCAGAAAGTTTGTTATTTGATTATAAAATAAGAAGAGAGAGTGAAACGAAAACAGCTGAAACCTTTATGGATCTTTATATTAGTATTGTAATTGCAGCTCCAATGATTTTTATGCTTTTGTTAATGATGTTAAAAATAAGCGGGTTAGGAGTAACTCTTACAACTTCTGCAATTACTTTAATTATGGTAGGAAGTGTTACAATGATTAATATTTTCTTCCTAATTTATTTGCATTTAAAAAAGACAGGTTCATAAAATGAATATTGAAATCAAAAAAAATCAACAAATTGGAATAGGAATAGGTTTAGTAATAATAGCTATTTCATTTTTATTTAGAGATAGCACTTATTTTGCTTTAATATTGGGAGGGGGTGTTATTGTGATTGCATTGCCTTTTGTTTTATCTACGATAACTGAAACTCGTATTGCATCCGAGAAAGAAGAAATGTTTTTGGAATTTTCTAGAAATCTTGTAGAGAGTGTAAAAATGGGTTCTCCTATTAGTAAAAGCATTATTATTTTAAAAGATAGAGATTATGGTGTCTTAAGTCCGCATATAAAAAAACTTGCAAATCAAATTTATATGGGGATTCCTCTAAATAGTGCATTACAAACATTTTCAAAAGATATTCGAGATAAAAAAATCTCAAGGGCGATTGCACTTATCCGTCAAGCGGAAAGGGCAGGAGGAAACATCGGAGAAATTTTAGAATCTGTTGCAGAAGCAGTTAGTATGGCGGATAAATTGAAAAAGGAAAGGAAAGCTGCAATTTCGACTTTGATGGTTCAAGGTTACATTATCTTTTTTGTTTTCATGATAATTGTGTTGGTCATGCAATTTCAAATACTTCCTATGATTTCGGGAATTGCGGGTTTAACGAGTGTGCAAGGGGCAACAACTGCAGGAGCAGGATTAGAGGAATCAGAAATCGCAAATTCTTTTATGAATTTACTTTTAATTCAAGGATTATTTAGTGGATTAATTATCGGTAAACTTGCAGAGGGAAACATCAAAAATGGGGTAAAACATTCTTTCATCCTTATGCTTTCTGCTTTTTTAATCTCTACAGTTGCAAATGCGGTTTTTGGGGGTTAATATGACAAGTAAAAATTTTATGAAAAATTGCAAAGGATCTCATGTAGGTTTTATAATTTCGTTTGTTATTTTTGTTACATTTATTATTTTTCTTTATGGAATTTTAGGAAACATAGGCAAAGTAGAAGAAGATAAGGATTTTCTTTTGAAACATATTCAAGAAAAAATAATTGAAAAAACAAGTGAAGAAGTAAAAATAATTTCTATAAATTATTCTGGACAAATAGGATGTTTGAATTTAAATGGCTATGAACTTAAGAAAAATTATACAATGATTCAAAAAAATTCTTTAGTTAAAGTTTATTCTTCTGATGAATTAAAAAATCAGAGTTATGAATGTGATGAACAAAATGGGAAAATGGTTATTTCTAAAGGTAATATTGGCTTAATAAAAAAAGAGAGATATATTTTTGAATCAAAAATTTTGGACTTGAATAAATCTTATGTTGAAGACTATTCTGAATTAAAAAACGAATTTAATCTTCCTGAAATTAATAATTTTGCATTTGAATTTGAAGATTCTGAAGGAGAAAAAATAATTGAATCTGAATCTGAAAATATTCCTGTTTCTATTTTTACAGAGGAAATACCTATAAAATATTTTAATAATACTGGAAGAATTAAATTTGGAAAATTGAGGGTTAAAGTATGGTAATGAATAAAAAAGGTTGGACGAGAATTGTAGAAGTTTTTATGGCGATTACTTTGATAGCTGCACTGACAATGGTTTTAATAGATAATTCGGAATTACAAGAGAGAAATTTTTCCGAAAAAATTTATGAAGAACAATCATTCATAATGCAAAAAATTCAATTAAATGATTCTTTGAGAGAAGATGTTTTAGAGGGGGAATTAGATAAAGTAAATAAATTTGTAAAAAAAGAAACTCCAAATTATTTAAATTGTAGTGTTTGTCTTGAGTGTTTGAATGTTTTTTCTGGTGTAGAAAATGTTTATGTTAAAAGAATTCTAATTACAAATGATTTAAACTCATATGATCCAAAAGAACTAAAATTATATTGTAAAGAAATTTAAGAGTAATGTTTGATTAATTTTCCTGTTGCCCAATTTTTGCAGTCTGATTTTTTGAAGCCTAAAAGTTCTACATACTTGTAAATGGTCTCGGAGTCTGTTGATTCTATTTCTAAAAATTCTGGAATATAGTCGTATTTTTCGAGGTATTTATCGAATTCAAAGAGAGTATTTTTTAGTTTATAAGTTGTTCTCAATTTTTTCATTGAAAGAGTTTCTTGGAACCCGAGCAATTCTATTATTTTTTTTGTTTTTTCAAAATTCGAAACTTCTGTTTCTATTTCTTCTCTAATTTTTAAATTTGAAGATTTTGGTTTATTTTTTAGAGTTAAAAATACTTTATCCCCTTTTTTTCTTAAACGAAAAGTTTGTTTTTTTGAATGTATCTCTTTATTTGGAGTATCGAAAAATATTGTAAATATTTCCGATTCTGATATTTTTTTAGCATCCAAAGAAATTAATTTTTCTTCAAGTTCTTTTTTGTTTACTCCTAAAATTTTTATTTCTATTTCTTGCATATTTATCAAAGTTAGAAAAGGTTTATTAAGATTTGTCTATCTTTTTTATTATGAAGTTTAAATTTTTGGAGCATACGGCGGATATTAAGTTTCAAGCATTTGGAAAAAATCTAGAAGAAGTTTTTAAAAATTCTGCTCTAGCTTTGAAAGAAATTATGAGTGAAGATAAAGTTGAAGGAAAAATAAAAAAAGAAGTTGGAGTACATATAGAAGGGGAAGATTTGGAGGGGGTTTTGTATAGTTTTTTAGAAGAGTTTTTGATTTTATTTGAAACAGAAAATTTTTTATGGGGCAAGGTTAAAAACATGAAAATTAAAGAGGAATCTGGGGCGTATTTTATTAATTGTGATGTTGAAGGGGATAACTCTGAAAAATATGAAATTGGAACACACATCAAGGCAATAACTTACAATGAAATGTTTATTAAAAAAGAGAGAAATAAATTTGTTGCACAGGTTGTTGTTGATGTTTAATGAAGCTTAACAGAATTGTTTTTTTCATTTAACTTGTTAAAAGGATTATTAAATAACAAAATTAATAAAACTGAAGATCCTCTCAAATATACTTAAAAATGTTGAAAGAAAAACTAAAAAAAATATCGGAAAATATTTATGAGTTGCCTAAAGAAGGAGAAATGAATGTTCACGGGATAGTTTATGCTTCTGAAAAAATTCTTGAAGATATTAAAAAAGATAAAACTCTCGAGCAAGTAAAAAATGTTGCTTGTTTACCTGGAATTTTAAAGGCTTCTTATGCTTTATCAGATGCTCATCAAGGGTATGGATTTAGTATTGGAGGGGTTGCTGCTTTTGATATGAAAAAGGGGGTTATTTCGCCTGGAGGGGTGGGTTATGATATAAATTGTTCTGTAAGACTATTGAAAACAAATTTAACTAAAAAAGATATTTTAAATAACCAGGAAAAAGTTTCAAATGGATTGAATAGAAAAATTCCTTCTGGAGTGGGGAGAGGGAGTGGTTTTAATATATCTAAAAAAGATTTTAATCAAGTTCTTGAAAAGGGTCCTAAATGTTTAGTTGAAAAGGGGTATGGAAAAAAGGAAGATTATTTGCATTGTGAAGAAGAAGGATGTATGAAAGATGCAAATGTTTCAAAAGTTTCTGAAAAGGCAATTAAAAGAGGGGTAGGGCAGTTAGGAACTCTTGGAGCTGGAAACCATTTTTTAGAGGTTTTATTTGTTGATGAAATTTTTGATGAAAAAGTTGCAAAAGAATTTGGATTGAAAAAGGACCAAGCTGTAATTTTAATTCATTGTGGTTCTCGAGGATTAGGGCACCAGATTGCTTCAGATTATATTAAGAAAATGGAAGAAAAATATGGTTTTGAGAATTTACCTGATAGAGAATTGATTAATGCTCCGATTGAGAGTGAGTTGGGAAAAGATTACTACAAGGCGATGTGTTGTGCTGTAAACTTTGCTTTTGCAAATAAACAATTGATCACTCATTGGGTTAGAGAGGAATTAGGACATATTTTTCCTTCTATAAAAGTTGATGTTGTTTATGATATTTGCCATAATATTGCAAAATTTGAGAAACATTTAGTTGATGGTAAAGAAAAAGAAGTTTGTGTTCATAGAAAGGGTGCTACCAGAAGTTTTGGGCCTGGTCGTGAGGAAATACCTGAAGCTTATAGAAAAGTTGGACAACCAGTTTTAATTCCTGGAACAATGGGAACTGCATCTTATGTTTTAGTTGGAACGAAAAAATCCGAAGAACTAACTTTTGGAAGTACGGTTCATGGTGCTGGGAGGGTTATGAGTAGACACGGAGCTTTAAAAAAATTTAAAGGAGAAGAAACAAAAAAAAGTTTGCATGAAAAAGGGATTGAAATAAGATCTTCTGGAATGAAAAGTTTAACTGAAGAATCCCCCGGGGTTTACAAAGATATTGAAGACGTTGTTTCTGTTGTTCATGATTTAGGAATTTCCAAAAAAGTTGCAAGGTTAAAACCCTTGGTCGTGGTTATTGGTTAATTTTATAAATAAAGTTTAATTAAAATTATAAGATGAAAAGACTCAATTAACACAGGTCATTTTCATTTAAAAAAATTAAAATGAAAA
>CAZXCF010000011.1:9373-16190 GCA_964638995.1 Candidatus Woesearchaeota archaeon
GAAAAGACTCAATTAACACAGGTCATTTTCATTTAAAAAAATTAAAATGAAAAGAGGATTAATTTTAGGAGCATTATTTTTAGGGATATTTTTAATTATGATCGGGGGTGTTTTTGGGGGCACTTGCACAGGAGATAATCCGATTGGAGTAGAACAAGTGTTATGGGGTACGGACATAAAAAATTGTGAAGAGAAATGGGGAGATCCGCCTTCTGAGGCTGTAGAAGAAATAGCCCTAGAAGAAAAAACATGTCAAAGAGAAAATATATTTAAAATAACTGCGTTTGAGGATGTATTTAGGCATTATTCGGGATTTTTATATGTAAAAGATCCAATCCCTTCATATTATATTGGTTGTTATATCGATACCGAAAGAGACAAAGACTCTGCTTCATGTAGATTTAAAACAAGAATTTATAGTTTAGAAATGGACGAAGAAGGAGAATATAATTCTATAGAAGAGAAGTTAGGGCATAATTCTCCTCTAAATGAGATTGAATCGGATGAGGGGGCAAGAGATTTGAGCTGTGTAAACTCAAAAGAATATATTGAAGAAAATACAGTTAATAGCGATGGATGGAATTATAACGTAATATATGATGAGTTAACTAAAAATTTGGATCCGGAGGACAAACCTTCAAAACAAAAAGAAGCTGCAATTCCTCCTGGAATTTATTATATTGATATGCTTGCTATATTATATGGGGATGATGCGACTCCCTGGGGGAGATCTAAAGAAGAATATGGAAATTATAGGATTCATTTCGGGTGGGAAAATAGTAGAGATGAATGGCGCCTTGCTTGGGATGATCCTGCCGGAGTATTATCTCATACTGAATATACCTATGGGGTCAGAACGGGAGATGTGAAAGATTTTATCATATCTGGAGATGATTTAAGTGAAGATAAATTAGACGACTATTTTGGGGCTGGCTGGGGAGAAAATTTCCTTAAATGTATTGATGATCAGAATGAATTGTCTAGCCCGTATAATATTTATTGGAAAGATGGATATGACAATACTGCAGGAGCTTGTTGTGATGAAGAAACAGATTGTGCTTATAATAGTGTTTGTTATGATGATGGGGATGTGGTAATAAATCAAAAAAATCCTTTAGAATGTCATGGTGGCAAGATCATACAAAAAAATACGTGGTATAAAGATGAGGATGGAGATGGTTATGGTGCGGGAGAACCTCAAGTAGACTATGTAAACACTAAATCCGGATGGTCATTAATAAAAGGAGATTGTGACGATAGTGATTCGAGTATAAACCCAGACGCAACAGAAATTTGTGATGGCATAGATAATGATTGTGATGGCTTAAAAGATGAAGGTAACTTGTGCGGATCCGGAAATGTTTGTATTGAAGGGGTTTGTGAAAAGATAAATTGTACTGCGCCTTCTAGTGGTGCGCCTTCTTGCGGGATCATTCCTTCCAGTGAATCCCCTGCTAATTATATCTGTAAGGAAGTTTATTCTTTTGATAGTCCAGATGGATTTTGCGAGATAGGTTATAAAGGAGGAGGACCTTATTTTTGTGAAGAAGAATATCATATAGATTGTAATAAATATTCAACAAATCAAGGTTTATGTGAAGAATACGGGTGTGTTTGGGGAACCCCTGAAGAGCCGGAAGAACCTCCTGAAGGAGCATACTGGGCGACATATAATTCATATTCAGATACCTTCACTTCTAGAAAAGAGAAATACAAGATAGATACTGAAATTGAACCATTATACCTTGTTTTAAAAAATGTAAGTGCAAATACTGAATATGAAATAGAGATTTGGGAGAACGATTCAAATAATAAAGATGATGAAATTGATACTGGAAGCATAACAATTACCACCGATGCTAATGGAGATGGAAATTATTTATGGAGTCCAACTCAAGACAATATTGATGAAGGATGGGAAGATTGTCTAGTAAAAACATTTTGTAATAAAGATGATTCTCCTTTAAGTTCTTTTTACTTTGTAGCTAAAAATGAAACAGAAAATTATACAAGTCCGGATTTAACTATTGAAGGAGATAAATCTACTTGTGCTATTACCAACGCAACCTGGAGCAAAAGCTCTATCTACCAAGGGCAGAGTGTTAAAATGTTTGTAAATACGACTGATGGGTGTAATGGTAAGAATCTTACATTTGAACTTAGTCCGAATAACAATTATCAGGGCAATTTCCCTTATGGAGAGGAAATAAAAGTTCAAAATGAACAGGCAAATATGACATGGGAAACAAAATCGGATAGGGATGCTGGAGATAATTATATATTTACTGTAGAAGTTGTAGATTTGGATGATGTTAGTGAAAGTAGCGATAAGTTAGAAATAAAGGAGTCGACTTCTTATAATTACCAGTATTGTAAAGAAATTAAAACAGAGGATGAGTGTAATGTAATTGGAGAGGGAGAAGACCAAATTAACCCTGAAATGGCTAAAAGAAGTAATGAGATTAAAGGCGAGGTAGATTGTTCTGAGGAGGACGTTATTTGTGAATGTATTTGGGCAGATAATGAAAATTGTACAGCCTCGTATAGAATTATTGATCCTGATGATCCTAATAATGAAGATGGATGGGGAAGATGTATTTTTACAGAAACTCAAGAAGGAACATGTGAAAATCCTCCGGCAATAGTAAATGTGACAGCTGAATGGACTGGAAAGGCAGAAAAAGATTCAAATTGTGAGAATTCTTCGTATGAAATTCCGTGTTTAGCTCAAATTCAATTGCCTTTAGAGAGTTGGGCAAGCATTATTTTGTCTGTAATTTTTGTTGGATTAATTTATTTCTTATTATTAAGAGAGCCTCCGAAAAAGAAAAAGAGATCTAAGAAAAGAAAATAATTATTTATTAAAAGATCAAAATTAAAACCTCTTGTTGTTATTAAAGGTCGATTTATCTTCACATAAATTTGTAAATTTCCTAAAAATTTTTTTACTTTTATTTAAATTGGGCTTATCAATTAAAGCAAAATAAATTTCTTTTCTCATATCTTGAATTTTTTTATCAGAATCAACGGATCCAAGATATGAAATTGCTTCATAACATCTATTTAATATTTTTTTAGCTCTTTTTTCTTGATCAATAAAATAATTTTTTTGTTTTAAATAAAAGAGTTCATAAGAATTATTTATTAAATCTGAAACTTGAGCATAAGAATTTTTCAAAAATTCTTCCTTATTAGATATAAAGTCTCTTCCAAAAATAGGGATATGTCTCTTAAATAAAGAAATTGCGGTTCGATTAATGATTTGTTCTAATCTTTTACTTTGAATACTATTATCCTTTCTCTTAAAACCATCCAGATAATTGTCCACTCCCTTTATGGAGATTCCTAATTGAATTGGATTTCCTTTAAAATTTATTATTGGCTCAACTAAATCAAAAATATCTCCTTGAGTTATTGCTAAAAAATCGTAATCTCCAGGGTTTTCTAATACCGTAGAAGAACCAAATAAAGAAAGATTAATTGTCTTTAAAGAGGGGTAATTTTTATCGATGTAATTTAAAACTTCTTCCCCTAATTCTAAAAATTTTTTAGATTTTTTTTCTAAAAGTTCATTTTTTTTATTCTCAAAAAGATAATAATAAATATTCCTCTTAAATAATTCTTTTCTTTCATTTTTATCCGTAAAATTAATTTCCTTAGAGGAATGAAATATTTCTAAAGGATAATTTATTTTGAAAGGTATTTTAGTAAACATTTTTCTTCATCAATAAGTTTAATACTCTCGTAGATATTTTTTTTAAAATCTTTAGATTCAAAATTTCTTCGAATGCAATAAATATCATATAATTTAATTAAAGAATTTTTTAAGATCAGAGGAAGAAAATGCGTCTCTGATTCATTTAAATGCAGATTAGAATTTAGATTATAATTAATTAAAAATTTTATTAGAGAACGAGAGTTATATTTAGGATATTTTAAGTTTCCTTCAAATAATAAAGCAGGGATAAATTCTTTTAACCTCTTTGAAAAAGCAATGTTTTCAGAGTCAATCATTTTAGGAATATCTTTATTCCAAAGAAGATTAGATTTATTTAGATCTCCATGGATTATTTGGAGGGCAAAATCATTAGAGTTCTTTTTATACATATCTAGATAATCCTTTAAAATATTCGTAAAAAGATTATTCCCAGAAAAAGAATTAAAATCTAAAATATTTGAGAGAATATTGCTTTCAGTAAAGAAAAGATCTTCTTGTAAAAGATTTTTTTCCAAAGTTTTGTTAGATTTAGAATTAATTTCATTATGCATTAAAGCAGTATGTTTTCCAAGCAATAAAAAATAATTTTCAATTGTCTTTGGATTTTTCTCTCCTTCAATAAATTCTTCTAATCCATAAAAATTATTTTTTATTAAGAAAAATTTATTGCCTTCAAAAGTTTGAAATGTTTGGGGGAAATAAGTTAATTTATTTGATAAATTTTTCTGAGATTCAAAAGAAACAGATCTTTGTCCAACATATTTTAAGATAAATTGATCTTTATTTGAAACTACTTTATAGACCCTATGTTTTCCTTTTTTTGTTTTTATTTCAAAGATATTCTTTATTTCAAATCCATAATTCTCTAAAATAGATTGTTTTATTTCTTTTGGAGTTAAACATGATAAACTATAAAAAATTATCTATTTTTTTAATTGAAAAAGGTTTTTTATAAAAAATTTTTTTATCTTTTAATAAGTTTATAGAAAGTCTTAAAATTTCATCTACCTCTTTTATAGGAATTATATAATTTGAATTTTCAAAATTAATTAAAGCGTGATTATCTATTCCTTTAACAAATCCTTTTTTTAAATCGGAAATAATTAAACTATTTTTACAATATTCTGAATAAAAAGGCTTTTCTCCTTTAGTATAAGAAAAATTACTTCCTGTTCTTTCTCCGATCCATTCATAGTTTTGCATTTTTTTGGTGATATTTTTTTAATTTAAGGAATTCTTTTTCTGAAATTCCTCTATCACCTATTTCTTTTTGTCCTTTTTCAAGTTTATGAAAATCAGTCCCTCCCGAAATAACTAAATTATTTTCTTTTGCAAATTTTTCCAAAATAATTTTAGTTTCTTTTGGTATTGAATCTTTAGTTGGAGGATCTATTTCTAAACCATCTCCTCCAAAAGAAATAAATTTTTTTAATATTTCGATCATCTTTTCTCCAATATACCACGGATGTGCCAAAATGGCTACTCCTCCAGCATTATGAACCAAATCAATACATTCTTTAAGTTCTGTTGCTTTTGGTAAAACAAATGCTTTACCCTCCTTTCCGAGCAATCTATTAAAAACATCTTTCCTATCTTTAAATTTATTAGAATATTTTCTCATTAAAATTTGTGCAATAAAAGGTCTTCCATAATGTTTTCCTCCTGTCTCTTTTTCTAGTTCTTTAAAATTTATTTCATAACCTAAACTATTTAATTTTGAAATTATCTTTTTAGAAGTTTCAATAGAATTTTTTTTATGTTGTTCTGAGAGAGATTTTAATTTTACATTATTAGGATCAATAAACAAACCCACCACATGAAGCTCTCTAACTCCTTTTGGGGGGGTTACTGTAATTTCTATTCCAGAGATATACTCTATTCCTTTTTCTTTTGAATATTTTTTTGCTTCTTCATTAGCAGAGAGTTTATCATGATCTGTTATTGCTATAACTGGAATTTTTTTATTAAAAACAATATCTACTAATTCTTTTGGAGAAAATTCTCCATCAGAATGATTCGAATGTATATGTAAATCTATTTTTTTCATTTTATATTTAAGGTTTTATATATATTAAACATTTCCTTAAACTCCGAAGTATTCTTACTTTTGAAAAAAAATAATAATAGATCATAAGATTCCTTTGCAAACAATCCTCCTTTAACCTCTGGCCACCTCTTACTATAAAAAATAGGAAAATTATTTTTATCTAAAGAGGCTATTCCCCCGTAAGGATCTGGACAACCAAAAATTATTCTTGGAATTCTATGCAATAATGAAGTTCCAAAACACATAAAACAAGGTTCTAAAGTAGAATATAATTCAATTTTGGATCCTTTCTTTGATTCATCCCTTATTAATCCCGAATATTTTTCAATTAGTTTATTCTCTGCATGAGAATACCAATCATTATTAGAACGCAATTGATTTCTCCCGACATCTATAAGATTATTATTAATTGCTAAAGCACCGCCTATGGGAAAATTTCCTTGCCTGCCTGCTTCTTTTGCTTCATTCAGCGCAAACTTCATTATTCCTTTATCTTGTTCTGAAAAATTCATATTATTTTATTCCTTTACAATCTTCCCTTTGTATCCCTCAGAAGTTGAATAGAAATAAATTCCTGCAGGTTGTTTTGAAATATCAAATTGAACTTCTTTTGAAGAGCTTTCGATTGTTTTTGTTTCAAGGTTTTTTCCTTGTGAATTGTATAAATTAAATGTGGCTTTTTTATTGCTTTCATAAGGTATTGTAAATTTAGAGTTTGTTGGATTTGGATATGGTTTTCCAATTTCTGAAATTGAATGTTTTGAAATTGAGTTTTGAGTTGTGTCTTCAATCTCGTAGTTAAGTGTTTTTTCTGAAATGTTTCCTGCTTTATCTGTTGCTGAAAAGTAAAGTGTATTTTGGCCTATTTTCAAATCAAGTGAAACAAACCCTGAAGTATCTTGTAAATTTTTATTTGAAGAGTTATTTAAATTATAGGAAATTTCATTTAAGTTTGCATCTGAAACTTGGTACTCTAAACCAGACTCATTTAAAGTTGTTGTAATTTCTGGAGGAGTTTTATCTATCGTATAGTTTAGTGTTTTTGTTGCTTC
>CAZXCF010000012.1:0-15422 GCA_964638995.1 Candidatus Woesearchaeota archaeon
CGCATAAATACTTCCATTCTCTATTAATTGAGGCATAAACCTATAAAAAAAAGTTAATAAAAGGGTTTTAATATGGTCTCCATCAACATCTGCATCACACATTATTACAATTTTATTATATCTTAATTTATCTATATCGAATTGTTCTCCAATTCCCGTCCCGATAGCAGTAATCATGTTAGTAATTTCTTCTGAAGATAGGGTTTTAGAAGAGCTAGCTTTCTCTACGTTTAAGATCTTACCTTTCAGGGGAAGAATTGCTTGTAATTCTTTATTTCTTCCTTCCTTACAAGTACCTGCTGCTGATTGACCTTCAACAATGTATAATTCGGTTTCATCCGATTTCTTTGCAGAACAATCGGCCAACTTACCTGGCAAACCTCCCAAACCAAAAGCAGTTTTTCTTCTAATAAGATCTTTAGCTTTTTTAGCGGCCAATCTTGCTTTAGCTGCATCCAAACATTTAGAAACTATTTTTTTAGCAATAGGAGGATTCTCTTCAAAAAATTCAGACAATGCCAAAGTTACAATAGAATCAACAAAACCTTTCATCTCGCTATTCCCTAATTTTGTTTTAGTCTGTCCTTCAAACTGAGGTTCTGGAATCTTAACACTTATAATAGCAGTTAATCCTTCACGAGTATCATCACCCGACAAAGAAGCCCCTTTTAATTTATTCTTTTTTTTAGCATAATCATTAATAACTCTTGTTAAAGCGGTTTTAAAACCTGAAATATGAGTTCCACCCTCTATTGTATTTATTGTATTAACAAAACCAAAAATATTATCTTTATAACTAGAATTATATTGGATTGCGACTTCTACAGAAACTTTATCTTCTTCTTTTTTAAAATAAATTGGCTTCGAGTATAAAACATCCTTAGATTTATTAATCCATTTAACAAATTCGGACAATCCTCCTGCTGCAAAAAATTCTTCTAATTTGTTATTTCTTTCGTCGTGTAACTTAATTTTTAAGCCCGCATTCAAAAAAGCAACCTCTCTAAATCTTGTTGCCAATGTTTTATAATCAAACTCTAAAGTAGAAAAAATCTCTTCATCAGGCCAAAAAGTTATTTTAGTCCCTGTCTGACTCAAAGGAATTGTTTTTACTGGTTTTAACTTTGTTTTTGTATCTCCTCTAGAGTATTCTTGTTGATATAATTTTCCTCCTTTCTTAACTTCTAAAATTAATTTTTTCGACAAAGCATTAACACAAGAAACGCCTACCCCATGAAGACCTCCTGAAATTGCATAAGAATCCTTGTCAAATTTACCTCCAGCATGTAATTTAGTCAGTGCAACTTCGCAAGCAGGAATCTTAAACTGAGGATGGGGATCAATTGGAATACCTCTTCCATCATCTTCAATTGAAACCGAACCGTCATCATTTAAACCAACTAAAATATTTTTACAAAAACCGGCCATAGCTTCATCTACAGAATTGTCTATAACTTCATAAATCAGATGATGTAATCCTTGCTTACTTGTAGAACCAATATACATAGCAGGACGATGTCTTACACCTTTTAACCCTTCAAGAACCTTAATTGATTCTGCTTTATACTCTTTTTTTTCACTCATGATAATATGTAAAAATACTTATGCTTTATAAAGGTTTCTAGTCTTTTATCGACGATAAAAACTTATTTCAAGAATTTTTAGAAATATTTAAAAATAACAAAAGTTTAGTAAATATATGAAAAATATAAACTTAAAAGTAATAACAATATTAATAGCATTGCTCCTTATTTTTTTGCTCGGAATAAGCATAATCCCAAAAAATATTACTGGGAATGTGGTTGAAGAATTTGAATATTCATACACTAAAGCAATTTGTAATGAAGATAATTTATGTCAAGATTATGAAATTGTCTGTAAAGGAAATCAATTAAAAAGTCAAACACCCATCACTGGAGCAATAATCCAAAACCCTAAAAATTGGACAGACTCTAGAAAAACAAAACCCTTATGTTAATTATTTCTTTCTATTAGAAGTTTTTTTCTTTGAAGTTTTCTTCTTAGAATTTTTTTTCTCTTCCTTCTTTTTCAATTTCTTAATTTCTTTTTTAATTGAATTTTTAATTTCTGAAGATTCCATGAACTTATCAAAGATGGATTTAGCTACATCTTTTTTGTCTTTTAAAAGTTCTTTAGGATAATTTATTTTTTTAGAAACTTTTGCTCTTTTCAATAACTTTTTTTCAGGAGATGATAATTCGCATAGTTTCTCCAAATCATCTATCTCTTTATCTTCAAGTTCTGTTAAAACATTTAAAATTTTTAAACTTCTTTTTTGTTCTCTTTTTGATCTAACAAACAAAATAGTAATTAAAACTACAACAATTAACAAAACTACTGCTATAATAAAAATCATTTCTATCAAAGGTATATCTAATCCAAATAAAATCATTTTTCACCTCTATTATACATAGATATATTCAATTTCATTTTTAAATGTTTTGACTAAAATTTATTTCCTCGCTATCAACACTCTTCCAGCCTTCCAAAAGTGTAAATCTAGCCACCAAATTATCTTTATTTAAAAATTTCTTGCTTAATTCATATTTATTTGCAATTAATAATTCAGAACTTTTATTGACCTTATAAGGGCCCAAATAATCTAAATAAAGAATGCTTTCATTTTCTAAAATCTCAAATTGAACTTTGATTTTTTTTGAAACATTCTCGACATTGTTGTAATACACATATACATTTTTAGAATCGTTTCCAGAAACACTCGCAGAAAAATTACCTTTATTATTAATTACAATTTCATAATCTACTAACTTCTCATTTTTCTCGAATAAATTAATTTTCACTTTCTTATCCTTACTAAAAAAAGCTGGAACATCCCAATTTAAAGGAATATTCATTTTTTTTCCTTGATTAATAGAATCAAAATTAAGTGAATCGATGTTCCAAACCAAAGGCGCATTTCCAATAAGATTCACTCCTCCAATTAACCTCGAGAACCATTCCCAATTAGGTTTTTCAACACTTACTGGTTTTAAATCTGAATCGGGAGTATCAAATTTTAATTCAACATTTTGAAGGTCTCTATTCCAATTATTTGTAATAACCAATTTGTTATTCTGATACCTTAAAGAATCTTTTTTATCTACAAGATTATTCTCATTTTGGTTATTTAAATCATTTTCTTGTAAAGGCATTATTTCTTCGTTATTTCTCCCTAAATTCGTTTCAGTTTCATCAGAATCCTCTTCATTAGAGTCTGAAATATTAACAGAAAAAGAAATTTCAGTGGAGTTAGAATTTCCTAAAACATCTTCACAAGTAATCTCTAAATCATAATCTCCTTCAGAAAAAGATTCCGAAATTTCGTGAATTGTTCCTTCAGTATTTGATTCTAAATCAAAAAACCCATCACCAAATGAATATTCGCAATCAGATTTCTCGTTTGTCTCAACATCTATTGAAATACTGCTATTTGTATAAGCCTCATTATTATTTGGGGAATCAACCTCGATAATAGGGACAAGAGTATCCTTAAAAAACGAAACCTCTTCAAAAATTTGCTCTTCTAAAATATTATTACAATAAACTTTCCACAAGTTATTTCCTTCATTAGACGTTAATCCAGAAAAATTGTTTTCATTCTCAACACTGCTAGAATTAGTAATGCCCTCGTCTAAAGAGTACCAACATTTACTTGAATTAAAATTATTAACAGAATAATTTAACTCTGAAACATTGCTTGTATAATTTCCGCTTACAGGATAATGGATGCAAATACTGGGTAACTCTTCTGAAAAAGAACATTCACGAACTTCGATATTTAAAACTTCTGAAACCAAATTTCCAACACTATCATTTACAGAAACATTCAAAGAATAATTTCCAACTTCCAAAGAACTGGAATTAATTAATAAACCCTCGGAATCAATTTCAAAAATTCCAGTATCATTAATAGAAAAACTTTCCACACTGCTAGAATCATCTGTAGCATCAATATCATACTCTAAACTCTGATTTTCGTAAATACTTTGATCTTCTAAATTATCAAAACTAGGAGCTGTTGTATCTATAACAAAATCAACAGAATCCTGCCCTATCGTTCCCGAATAGTTTGTTTCAGAACTATTTCCATAAACTACTAATTCATTATTTCCCTCTTCTCCGCTAAATGTAATATTAGGGTCAAAATCCACTTCATCTCCTCCATTTAAAACGTACCACCACCTACTTATTTCATGATTAGAGACAACATTTAATTCAATTTCCGAACAATTATGAGTGATGCTACCCGGAGATTTAATCTCAATAGTAAGGTCCTCAACAATATTTCCAGTCATACTAAAATAAAAAAACATACTTAAAAATAATAAAGAAACTAATAAAATTAAACCTGCTAATCTCTGCCCCTGAAAAAAATTATTTTTCATTTTAAAATTCGTCGTGAAAATCCGGGAATACCCTAAAAATTTTATAATAAAAAAATGAAGGTTCTTCTTCTTTATGAATCTTTCTCTTTAAAATAATAACTAAAAAGGTTAATAAAAGTAAAAATAAAACTCCTAAAATATACATTTTATATTCTTCAAAAAATCCCCTAATTAAAGATTTTTTTGAAATATTAAACTGGGAGCTCGAACTTGCCAAATTCTCTTCATAATCTACTTCCATAACGAAAACATATTTGCCCGGTTCAAAATCAGAAGTAGAAAATTGTTTCTCATAAACTTTTATATCTGAAAAATTGAAAGTATCCGAATCTTCTAAAAGAATATTTCCTTCAAGATCTTTAATAAAATATTTAATATCTACGCCAAGATTTTCAGAAGTTTCAGAAATCTGGTTTAATTCTATAACAGAAGAAATATTCTGACCTTCAATTAAAGTTTTTTTGTTTAGTCTGCTATAAACATCTAAAAGAAATCCTCTATTTTTTACATCTATAGTAACAGGTATTTTCTTTTCAAGAGATTTATATTTAAATATTAATTCGCCTACAAGAGATCTATTCAGGTCTTCTATTTTAACTTCAAATAATTTTTTTTCTTTAGAATCTAGTTCAACAATTTCATTAAAACCTGTATAATTCCCAATTTCACCGCTTGCTAAAACTTCTATTTTTATTTTTTTATATAATTTATTTTCTAAAGTCAAATAAGAAATGTTTTCTTCATCGGTATAAACAGAAAGTTCTAATGAATCAGGAGAAATTTCTAACGGGAAACCGAAACCCCCATCCCCTCCTCCAGATCCTCCACTAGGCTCAGACGGACTAGGAGTAACATCATTATCAATAACAATTGTAACATTAATCGGCTGAGAAGAATCTGCAGAAACCAAGCTAAACATAAAAACAGCAACTAAAAAAATAACAAATATCTCCCTTTTTATCATTCCAATAATAACAAATTAAAACTTTTAAACCTTACCTTAATTCGATTTTCCTCCGGGAAAAGCGGATTAACTAAAAATCCCGCAGAGATCTTTTTTGCTTAATTCAATTTTCCACTTCAGCATTTGGAAAGACGAATTCACTAAAATATCTCTGATTTTTTGCTTAATTCGATTTTCCTCCTGGAAAAGCGGATAAGAGTAAATGTAATGATCTTATACTCATATAACTTTACCGGTATGACTGCAGTCATACCGCATAGATTTCTAAAAAAAGTAGTGCAACAAATTAATGAGAAGAAATTAAAATATTTTTTAAGAAAATTTAGATTACTTCTTCTTTTTCTTAGAAGGTTTCTTTTTAGAAGATTTCTTTTTAGAAGGTTTCTTTTTAGATGTTTTTTTAGGGGCAACTTTTTTAACAGGTTTTCTAATTTGTTTTTTCTTTTTAGGCATAGAAAGAATTATTACCAAAACTATTAAAATAAGCCCTCCTAAAATATATGGAATATAATTAGTTTCTTTTCCAGAAACAATAACTTTAAACTCAACATCTGAACCAGTTTGAGTTGTAATCATATTTTCACCTTCAGAAGAAGAGATTGTCTTAAATTCAATATCAATAGGATATTCAGCTCCTTGTTCGGCTTTATTTGGAATACTTATCTTCAAAACCGCATTAACATCTTCTTCAGGCCCAATAACATAAACTTCTTGATCTAATTTCGCAATATTTACTCCTTCTTTAATCTCAACTTTAAAATTAATTGTTTCATTACTTTGTTTATTTTGTAAATTTAAATCTACTGTTTCTGTTGATCCTGCAGCCATCTTAAGAGGGTTTCCTTCCCAATAAGGAGAACTTACCCCTGAAGCAAAAACAAAACTAGTTAAAAACACCATTCCAAAAATAAAGGTTAATATTTTTTTATTCATTTTAGTATTTTATTGTCCAACTTCCTCCTTGTGATGTTGAATATTGTTGTGATGAAACTAGTGGAACATTAGGTATACAGTAATATATTTCTTCTTGTCCTGCTCCTCCACCTGCACTTAAATTTCCTCTATTTGCATAAGTTCCAGTAATAGTAATATCTGTTCCATTATTTAAAACTGTTCCTGATCCACAAACACTTCCATCAGCAGGATCAGCGGTAAAGTTATCAGCAGGTATTTTTTGACTTGGAGTTATTTCACCTAATAAATCAATTGCATTAATATCAACAGTTCCATTATAATTACCTGTATTGTTTACAATCGTAGGATCATTATTTGCTTTTTCATTTGTACTTCCAGAACTTAGCGTCGCCCAAGTTAAACTATCTGGAGAAATTACCATTGCTTTTAATTGATTATACTTGAAAGTATAAGTGTCATTAAAAATCGTAGATTGATTTCCAAGATCGGAACCACTTATATTAATTATCCAGGTTCCAGGTGTATCCCAATAGTATAAATCCCCATTACAAGAATAATTTGCGCAATTAGAATCAATATCTCCTACATGAGAACAAGAACCCTCTCTAGTTGTTGATCCATTAATAAATTCAACATCGGTAGCAGAATCATTTAGGTCTGAAACACCGTCAGGGTCACAAATCTGAACATAAACTAAAACATTTGAAGTTCCCAATTCGGTTGGAGTAACTCCTCCAGTTAAAGTAGTATTATCAACAGGCCCCACAGTTACAGGTTGAACACCAGTAACTCCTACACTAACATTTGTAGGTTGATTTGTAGCATGTCCTGTAATTTTATTGAGCCATCCTGCAGAAACAAATAATATAGAAAATACTAATGTTAAACTCAAAACAATCATCAACCCTTTTCTTTTCATATTCTTTATAGAAAAATATCATTTATAAATATTTCGTCAATTTTATATTTTTATTATCCAATTATCTGAAGTTGAATAAATTTGAGAGGGAATAATTGGAACTTTCGGAATGCAACAATATAATTCTTCCTGACCTGCACCTCCGCCAGAAGATAAGTTTCCAGAAGCCAAAACAGAACCAACGATATTTACATCTGTATTATTAATTAATTGTGTTCCTCCACAAGAACTTAATCCCGAAGACAATCCAATTGTAAAATTTTCGGCAGGAATCTTTTTGGAATCATCAGTATCTCCATACAAGTCATAAGCAGTAACCTCTATTGAACCATTATAATTCCCTGTATTATTAATAACAAGATTATTCGAAGCTGTCTGATTTATTGCTCCTGTTGCAATGTTTCCAAAATTAAGATTAGAACTTGAAATCACAATTGCCTTTAATTGATTATATGTAAAATTAGTAGAATCCTTAACTGCAATTTCTCCTTGATTGTCTTTTCCATATACACTAACATTCCAAATTCCTGGAGCATCAAAATACCACATTTTTATAGAACAAGAATAATTTGCAGTATTTGCATCGATATCATTTACATGAACACAACTTGAATTAAATCTTGTTATCTCTCCAGCTTTAGAAAAACTTGCATTAACACTTGAATCATTTAAATCAGAAACCCCGCCTGCATCATACATATAAACATTAAATTCAACGTCTGTATAACTAGCTTCTGTTGGATTAATTTCACTAAGATTAGAAACATAGTTAATTTCGGGAGGATAATTAACACCTGAAGCATTAAATTGAAATTCGCTAAAAACGCCATTTGGAAGATTGGCAATTTGGCATCCGGTATCTCCATTTATCTTAAAATTCATCTTAATATATCTTCCATCAAAAGAACTAAAATATTTCTCTTGCCATCCTTGATTGGAAGGAGTAACATTCCAATTTTCAAATGCTTTTTCATCTGAACTAAAATCTAAATCCTCACTTATCCACAAATCAACACCACATAATGATTTTGAATTACTATCATCATAATATCTAATTGCATTAATAGAATAAAATTCTCCAAGATCGTAAGTAATATTATGTCTCTCTGCTTCATTATGCCTCCAAAAAGTTCCAATATCCTCATCAATAGTATTATTTGCTTCAAAATTATTTTCTTCGCCACAATAACTTTCAACACTTTCAGGAGTTTCCCAGATATCTGAAATAAACAAGGTATTATTTTCACCTGCAAAGGAGCATTGACTTGAATTATCACAAACATAACAATTCCATTTTAGAGAAGTATCTTCAACATTTGTTTTTTGAAAAATAGTTTCTCCATAAGTTCCAGAAACTTCCACTGTTTCATTAGCCCCCCAACTATTTGGATAGTCCCAATAAAAAGTAACATTAGATAAATTTAAATCATCAGAAAAATTACATTTAAAATTAACATTTGTATCTGTATCAACGGATTCATTACTAGGGCTAATTAAATTTACTTGAGGAGGATTATCTACCTCAAGATAATTAACTTCAATGTACCAAGAATAAACATAACCGTTTTTTGGAGACCCTCCACCAGATTTTGAACTTGAAAATTCAACAGAAATATCTCCAATATTTGAAACATTTGTCCAATTTAAAGAAACCCAAGATTTAGAAGTTCCAGGAGAAATTGTTTTAGATTCAACTTCAGAACCATCATTATTTAAAATTATTTCCATTTCATAATTTGAACCTGTTTCAATATATGCCCATAAATTCAAAGAAGAAACATTGGATTCAGAAATAGAATTTATTTTATGTTCCTCATTCTTTGGTTCATTTGCCCTAGAATAAATATAATCAGAGATGTTTGGAATATTATTTTGTCTATACCCTTCATCTAAAACAGCATAATGTCCTAAGCTACAATCAGTTCCAGTACAATCCCAACCGGTTTGAATATCTAAAACAGGATCATAATATGCAGAAGGATCAATAATATGATCAAATTCCAAAGAACCATTCAAAATCTTTAAATCAAAAGTATCTTGAATTTCAATTAAATTATTTAAATAAACTTTATTATATTTATTCTCCTCTAAATTCAAAAATTCAGTAATTAATTCAGTTTTATTTTCTTCATAAACTTCAATTTTCGGATTTCCAGAAACAATTCTTGGATACACAGTAATATCATTTTCAGAACTTAAATTCTTTTCAAAAGTAATTCTTACATATTCATCGGAACTAATTTCTTCACTCCAAACATCATCTAATTCAAAAACTTCATTATAAATATTTGAAATAAAATCTTTATTGGAATCTAAATGTTGGGCATCTGTAATTAAAATAATTTCGAAAGTCTGTTCAGATAAATGAGGTGCAATCCATTCAACATAATCTAAATAACCATCATCATCTAAATCATAAGCGTCAAAATCAACTTCTTTATTTTCATTTTTCCAAATAACTTTAATTAAATTTTCCTCGCCAACTTCAAAAATTTCAGAAATTTCTGTATAAGCTAAAACTTCAGTATAATTCAATTCATCAGAAGCAGAAATTGTAACTCTCTTACCTTTAGAAATATTTTCTTCAAAAAATTCAGGGGCATCAGTATAATACTCCACAACAACAGATTCATTTTCACTAGAACCATTAATTGCTTCACTAATATCAACTAACATTTCATTTGAATCTGAATCTCCTGAATCAGAAATAGAATGGCCTGTTAAAAACCTGCCAAAACTCTTCTCAAAAATTCTTTCAAAAAATCCTTTTTTATCCAAATCAATTTCCAAACTTGCATGCCCTGTTATTCCAAAAGATTTTCCCTTAGAGTTTTTAGATTTGTTCTTAACAATTTCTTTAATTTCTTTTTCATACTCTTCAATTGTTTCTTCATTAATTTCAGATTTAGTTTTATTCTTTCCTCTTTCTTTCATTTTTTTCTTAACATCTTTATCTTTTAATTTTTCTTTAAATTCTTCAATCTCTTTTATGGAATCTTCTGCTTCCTTTCCTTTCTTTACCTTAGCAACTCCTTTGGCATATTTTGGAATTTTAACCTTTGCATTTTTCAAATCTTTGGATTTATTTATCTCAACTTTTTGAACCCATTTAACAGGCCTTCCAATAACAATTTGATGTCTCTGAGTTTCTCCTTCTAAGGTAGAATTTTCCAAAACTTTTGTTTGATTTTCACTAACACTAATTTTTTCTATGTCTTCAACCAATGTTTCATTATCATAAATAATTTTAATGTCCAAATTTCCTTCTTTAGCTTTTAAACCTAATTCAGAAAGATTAATATTTAATTCATCTTCAACATAATCGGTTGTGACAATTACTTTATTGCCTTGAAATTCTAAATCTATATCTTCTTCTGAAAAATTTATTTCGGCTGTTTGGTCCTTCCCTAATTTATAAGAAAAAGATTTGTCTCTAGAAACAACTCCCTCTATTTGATCTTCTAATTCTAATGTAACATGTCCCGTTATGCCTAAAAATAAATTAGATACAAATTTAGTAAAACCTTTTACTATGTTTCCTGTAATACTTTTTCCACCTGATGTGCTTTCACTCTTTCCTCCACCAGAGTCGCTTCCATCATTCCCGCTATTTCCTCTAGACTTTGAACCTACTGAACTATCTGAACTAGAACTTCCAGAATTTTCTCCTGAATCACTTGAACTATCTGATCCACTAGAATCACTGCTCGAACTACTTGAACCTGAATCTCCTGAATCGCTTGATGAATCTTCAGAATCACTTACCTCTGAACTAGAACCACTATCAGAGCTTTCATCAGAATTTTCACTTTTAGAATCTGAAGAAATCTCGCTTGAATCGTCTTCGCTTGAACTCTCTAAAGAACTGCTTTCACTCTCGATCTCTGAACTTTCCATAGGATTATCTTCACTAGAATCTACTTTCTCTGAATCACCCTCAACAGATTCGTCTTCGCTTAAACTCTCTTCTGTTTCCCCTGATTCATTTTCTAAATTTTCTGTTACTTCACCCGTCTTATTTTTATTACTTTCTTCATCATTTACCTCAATTTCTTTAATAGAGCCATTCCCAATAGAGCCATTTTCAACAATCTTTTTTTCTGATTCGTTTTTAGAACTTTGATTTAATTCAATTACTAAATTTTCTTTAGATTCCTTTTCTTTAGTTTCATTCTTTTCAGAAAAAATATCCAAAACAAAACTTACTTTAGAAGATTCGTTTCCATAACCATAACCTTTTCCAAAACCTGAAATATTTGATTCTTTAATATAAAAATTTCCTTGTAAAATCTCTTGCCCTATTAAATTACTTAATTCATATTCAATTATATCTCCTGAATTATTAACTAAAACTTTTGAATTAGCAGGAATAAATTCCCCTTCTTCTAATTTCAAATTTAAATTTCCAATAATTTTTTCGCCTTCAGTATAATCATGTTCAAAATTCCCAATTACTTTACCTGTAAATGATTGTCCAATAATAAAAATTGCAAGAACCAAAATTAAAAATAAAAACATAAAAGGAAAGTTTTTTCTGAAAAAAGTTTTCACTTTTGTCTCGTCGCCTTTTCCAAGATATTCTGTAGTTACCCTACCCTTTTTTTTAATAGATTTATAAGAATAAGGGCCATAAACTTTACCCTCTTTTTTAATGTATTTTTTGTATGCCATACTCTCCTCTTTTCAATAAAAAAATAACACAAAATTAGTATATAAATATTGTTGTATTAGTTACCCTACCTCATCTCCAAATAAAATTAATGCGACAAAAATTTACCCTACTAATTAATCAAAAATTCAAAAGTATGGCTGGTCATACTATTCATGCTCTGTTATTTTAAAAACTAAGTACAGTGATAAATAAAAATTTAGTTACCCTACTTTTAAATTTATGGAGAATGTATCCTCGCGAGCATCTATAAAAAAATCTATCTCTTCTTCTTATTTTTTCGAGTACTTTTGTATCCTGGAATCCATCTCAATTTCCTTCTTTCCATTAAGAAATTTTTTCTACACTTAGAAGAGCAAAGATGTTTTACAGTTCCATCTTTCATAACATAAGTTACACCCTTATGAATATCGTAATCTTTTTTACATAAAGAACATTTAGGCATTTTATGTATAAGCCCCCTTTAATTCGGATTTCCACTTCAGTGTTTGGAAAGACGGATTAACTAAAACATCTCTGATTTTTTGCTTTGTTCGGATTTCCTCAGGGAAAGACGAATTCACTAAAACATCTCTGATTTTTTGCTTTGTTTCGGATTTCCACTTCAGTGTTTGGAAAGACGGATTAACTAAAAATTTATTGTAATTTTTTGCCATTATGTATAAGCCCCCTTTGTTACTTTAGACTTAATTCTTCTAGCTTCTATTTCGGTTTCCCTTAACATAATTATATCGCCGATCCTAATTACACCTCTTACATTTCTCCTCATTGACCTTCCTTTATCTTTTCCTTCTTGAACTAAACATTTTACCTGAGTAATTTCTCCTCTAAAACCCGTTCTACCTACTAATTCTTGAACAACAGCTGGAACAGCCTCTCCAGATACAAGTTTATCGCTTCCTTTTGATCCTTGTTGTTTTACATTCTTTTTTTTCTGTGTTTTTGCCATTTTCAATACTTAATAAAATAGTATTTATTTCAAAGCACCAATCTCGCTTTCAGCATCGCCTGCTTCAATAATAGCGATAGAAGAAGTTGAAACTGGTAAACCTGCAGCAATACCTAGCTTTTGTTTGTTATCTGCTTCTTGGCATTTAATGCCTTTTTCCTTACATAATACAGGTAAGTGTTGAACTATTTCTTTAGGCTCAACGTCAGCAGCATAAACCACTAGTTTTGCGGTTCCTCTTTCGATAGCTTTTGTTACTTCGTTTGTTCCTTTTTCTATCTTTCCAGTTTTCTTTGCTTTGTCTACAATTTGATATACATCGGTCATTTTATCTATTTAAGGTATTTAATTACTCCAAGAACTCTTTAATACCTCGCTCTAAGAGTTCATAGGATAAGATACTTAGAAAAAATTGATTTATAAACCTTTTCACTTCCAACTCACTTCAACATCGTCTGTTCTTTGTCTAGGAAGAATATCAATCTTATCTAATTCCTTATAAGAAAAAAGATTGGCTTTCTTTTCGTACATAAGCTCACCTAAAAATGCAATCATTGCTCCATTATCTACAAGCAAAGGACGTTCAGGACAAAAATATTTTGCACTTCTCTCATTACACATAATTTTAGCCATTTCTTGTAGTCTTGAATTGCATGCAACACCACCTCCCAATAATAATTCTTTTTTACCGGTATGGGCTAAAGCTCTTTCAGCAGTTTCAATCAACATTGCAAAAACAGTTTCTTGCATTGAATAAGCTAAATCACTTAATTTATATTTTCCAGATTCTAACTTTTGTCTTAAATTAGTTAAAATTCCGGACAAAGCAATATCCATTCCTTTAACCTTATAAGGCAATTCAATTAATTCATCTTTGTTTCCCGAAACCGATGCAAGTTTTTCTATTTTGGGTCCGCCAGGAAAACCTATTCCAGCGTAACGAGCAAAATTATCAATAAAATTCCCGGTTCCAATATCCAAAGTCTCTCCAAAAACCCTATACTTGCCGGCTTCATAAGCAATTACTTGGGTATTTGCCCCAGAAACATAAAGCATCACAGGATCTTTAGCACCTGTAAGTTTTCCAACTTCTAAATGTGCAATACAATGATTAACTCCAACAACAGGCTTTTCTAATTTCTTTGATAATTCTTTAGAAAAATTTTTCCCTTCTATTAAACACGGAGCCAAACCCGGCCCTTGAGAAAAAGCAATTACATCAATTTCACCTTCCTTAATTCTGGCTTTATCTAAAGCTTCAAAATAAACCTCGTGTTTATTTTCAAAATGATGTTTAGCAACTTCAATAGGAATCATTCCTCCCTCCTCTGTTGTAAAACTCTTTGTAATATTTGCAAGAACCTTCCCATCTCGAACAATCCCAATCCCAAAAGTATGTGCAGTTGATTCTATTCCTAAAACAATTACCATACAAAATAAATACAAAATTAGTATATAAAATTAATTAAAAAATTATAAAACAAAAAATAAAAACAAAAAAATAAACAGCTTATCTTTTCTTTTTTTTCTTCTTTTTCTTAGAAGCTTTCTTTTTAGCTGTTTTCTTTTTAGCGGCTTTTTTCTTAGTTGCTTTCTTTTTCTTCTTTTTCTTTTTACCGCCTCTAGCCATTTTAGCTTCACATACGTTTCCTTTTGCATCAACGTAGTAAAGATGTCCTGGCTTTCTATCAATAGCTTTCTTTACAAGAACTTTTCCCATTTGTTTAACCTCCTTTTATTATTGGTAGTATATAGATTTATTTCTTTTTAAATGTTTCCTTACCGACGATAGAACCTAAAACCCCGTCGTATTTACTATTAAAAGGTATCTCTACAAGTTTTAAAGAAGGATTTACCGACGGTATATTAAATTTCACGTTATCAATAATCTTTAAATCAACTACTCTATTTTCACCATCTAACCACAAAGCAAGAAAAGGAAAACCGACAAATAGCGAATGTATTCTTAAATTTTTATGGTCAAAAAGTAAAGCTTTAGCTTTTTCTCTTTTAGTAAACATTAAACCTTTTAGCATACCTAATTTAGATAACTTTCTAACCTCAAGATTTATTTTTTTATCATTAAAGACCAAACCAATTCTTACTTCTTTCATGTTGTTTTTTCTTCTCCTTATATGTTTTATAGTGCATATTAACATTTTTCTCTGTAACCCAATTATGATGTCTAAATCCTCCGCCAAAAGTTTGAGGAATATGCATCAATTCATGAATTATTACTTTTATTTTTTCCATTTCATCCAACTTATCAAATCTTTCAGAAATAAATTCTAAAGCATAGTGGGCATCCGTACCTATTGTCAATTGCATTATCTTTCCAAGAGTGTGACATCTGGCAATCGTTCCTCTAGATGAACTTCCAAAACTCCTAAAACATTTTATTCGAGAAACATCAACATGAGAAAATAACATTTGAGAAATTTCTTCTGCAATTACCTGAAGATCCGAAGCAAATTCATAACGCATAAAAATTTTTAGGAAGTTAGATTTAAATAGTTTAGTTTTTTTATTTTTTGAATTAAAATGACTAATCGAAAATTTTAATTTTCAGTTTAGTTACTCCTAATAAACATGATAAAAAA
>CAZXCF010000013.1:0-14416 GCA_964638995.1 Candidatus Woesearchaeota archaeon
GAGTACATAATTTTTTTTAATAAAACTATGGTAGAAGAATCATTAAAATGAGTTAGCTCTAGAACATCCCCCATGTATTCTGAAGGTATTTTTTTCTTTACTTTTTCATCCACATCCGCGAGAATTATTTTGTTATTTTTTTTAACTCCCTTTTTATTTAGTGTCAAAGTTAGACAACCTGAAAAATAGGCTCTCACTCCATTCATTTCCAATAATTCTTTTGTAACATAATCTCTGCAACCAATAGGCTCAAATTTTTTAAAATAATCGAGTGATTTTTTTGATAGAAGTTCTTTATAACATCTAGGATCTATGTGGAAAGAGATAAGTAAAGGCATTATTTGCTGTGAAGGAGGCCAATTTTCAGGTTCATTCATGAACCACCCATTTAAAATCATTTTAATCGGAGGCCCATTGTATTTTGAGATTTTATCCCTATCTACTAATACCTCTACCTTAGGCAGAAATCTCCTTGCTGCAATACTCTGCACTTCATCACCAAGATTGTTGGTTTTTGAATACTTTAGTAGGCCATATTTTTTCATTTTATTTTTTGATCCATTTTTCAAAATATTTTAAATCTTCTTCATCAAAAAGATCCTTCCACTGTCCGACAGAGCCTTTTCTAAAAAAAGGCTTCTTTTTTACTTCTTTTCCTTTTTTGGAGGCATCTTTTTGTTGTAACTTTTCAAATTCACATTCGTTAATGGCATTCCTTATTTGTTTGTCTGTAACATTCATTTTTACAAATCCTGCAATTTTTTTAATTTCTTTAAAACAATCTTTTTTTAAGTCTTCGTACTTAATTATTAAATCTGCATTATTTTCCCAGGATTTATAATGTTTAAACCAAGCAGGCAGGCCAGTCCTTTTAGATCTTATAAATTTTTTGAAGGAAAGGGTATTTTTATTTCTAGAAGTGTAATAATGGTAGGATGAAGCCATTACATCCCGAGGGTCCCGAATGATATAAATAACCCGAGGGTACTCTTTTCTGTACCTTGAATGACTTTTAATTATTCGTGGGAGATTTTTTAGAGGTGACACATATTCTCTAGTTAAGTGAATGTCAGGAATTATATCGCTCATATTGCTAAAGAAATCTATTTTGCTTTTCGCTTTCTGAACCAATAGATTTGCCAAAATTAATCTTACCCACGTATTCCCTGATTTTGGAAAAGACACTAAATATATATCTTCTTTCAAAATAGGTTTGATCACCGGTTTTGTCATAAGGAATTTAATCTTCCTAATAACTACTAAAGGATTTTTATTTCTCTTAATAAACTCTGCTATCTGTCCACACATACTACCAATAACACCCTCCCTCAATTTTATCTTTTCGTTTCGGGGCATCCTCTTCCAAAGGCACTACCCAATTTTCATCATAAAAGCCCTTCTCATCCCATCTCTTCCCCTTAATCCCAAACATCAACTGTAAAGCCCCCCCAACATGAATCGCCCGTTTACCCTTCCTTTTCACATGTGCAGCCAAAGGCAAACCATAAGCGCCACAACCAATTAAAGCAATATCAAAATCTTTTTTATCAATCTCCTTTTTCATATAATCTAATGCTTCAAACCAATCTTTAAACCTTTCGTCTTTTTCTCCAGCTATTGTTTGAACCGCTTTTATCACTTCTAAACTTTTTAATTCTGGTAAAATTCCAAGTTCTTTTCTTTTTTTCATTTGCTTTTCTATAGTTTTTTTAAACGGGTGAACAATTAAAATCTTTTTATTTTCTAATTCTTTTATCCATATGCTTTCTATTGGGTGCATTGAAGAAAATTCTAAAAAATGTTCAATATTTGGAAACATCCTAATCCATCTAACCTTCCTTAAAAATTGATTTTTATATAAACTTACTGCAAGTAGATCAATTTGTTTTGAACTTTCAAAGTATAGTCTCCTAAACTTTGGAATAAGTTTGGAATCTTCCGGAAAAAATCCTGAATAGAAGCAAAGAGGGTGTAAATCTTTTTCACCAAACAGACATCTAAACTCACTAGTTCCATATCTTGTTAACATAAATGGCTTTCCAGACATTATTTTTTCAGAGATTAAATCCTCACCTGTTTCTTTTGAAACAAGTTTAACTCTTTTTCCACCGTTCCAAATTCCAATGTTTTTCATCCACCAAGTTTTAAACCACCAAAGGCCAACAGTCCTACCATAAATCTTCCTCAAAGGACCATAAATCTTCCTATTTTTTCTAAGAAATGACACAATTCGATTTACCATTTTTTACTCCACTAATCAACAAAAGTTCCAATGAGAGCTACTATTTAAACATGATTGATAGAGTATGCAAAGATATAAATATTTAACTTCTTCTTAACTGTTATGTTGCTAAGGACTGTAAGGTTTTTTAGAAGATCAAAAAGCAATTTTAGAAAAATTGTTTTAAGATTAAGGGGTTGTCAAATTGAAAAAAGAGTCTACATTGGACCTAGAGTGAAAATCTCAGGACCGAAAAAGATTACAATACAAAAAGGTGTGATTTTAACAAGAGACATAACTCTTAGTGCGTTCAAAGAAATAATAATTGAAAAAGATGTTCAACTAGCTCCATATTCTGCAATTTACGATAGTAACCATGAAATGCCCATCACTTCAGGAAAGAGGAAGATTTCTTCTGTAAAAATCGGGCAAGGCTCTTGGTTGGGTCATGGGGCAACAATTCTAAAGGGGGTAAAAATAGGAAAGAATGTTACCGTAGCTGCAGGCAGTGTAGTAACAAAATCATTTCCAAAAAATTCAATCGTCGGAGGCATTCCCGCAAAAAAAATAGGAGAAAACAAATCTTAACTTTATTTCTCCTCAAAATTATACTGGAATAACTCTATGTCTGTTTTGAATCTATTTTCAACCATTTTTTTTGTTTTTTCAGTATAATATTTACTGTAATGTTTATCTTTTCTTTCATTTTCCGGTGAAACTTTTACATATTTTAAATTTATTTTATCACAAATATCTTTGAAATATTTTTCAAAATTTTCTATTTTTCCGATAAAATTTGTAAGTAACCTCCCCCTCTTATCCACAATAAATGTATGTTGGCTTCTAAAATGGCCTTCAGAAACTTCATCGGGGATTTTACAAACAGCCTTAACGAATTCCTCAAAACTCATTCCTTCCTTAAAACCATATATCAAATATCTTTCTTTAAAATCATCACGCACCCAATTCTTGTAACAACTGACTAACCTATCCCAGGGATTTCTAACAAAAGTAAATCTAAAATAATTAGAATATTTTTTCAAAATTTTCTCTTTTTTAACATAGGGAAAGTTTCGATAGTTATAGTATTCAGGAAATTTATTTTTTAATTTAGCTTCCCCCTTTACCTCTAATATCTCACAAAATATTTTTTTCATGCTTGAACTCCCCGCTTTTGGAATTGGAAAGTAAATCGCTTTGTAATCTTCCAATAAAATGTTCTGATAAAAAAAATATTTATATTTTGTATTTCTAAGTCTTCTTTTATGGAAGAAATATAAACACCCTCTAAGTAACAAAGGGTTTTTTATGAGAAACTTTAAGATATCCCGTTTCGCTTTTTCTTTAGTTTTTTTATCCATAAACACCAAAACAAAAAACTCTTTAAAATAATTATGCTTTTACAAAATCATAATCATCAAATCCAGCCCAGTTATCACTTTTTGTCCGAGTCATTTCAGGAACAACTTTAATGTTTTCAGGATAATCCACACTCCAAATTTTAATAGGGCCTCTAAACCCTCCATATATAACAAAATCTTCTGAAATAGCTCCTTGATCTTTTAGCATGCTTACAATCATATCGTCTTCAGAATGGGCTAATTTAAGGGTTTCATATTGATTAAAGGGATCGTCCATTAAATATAACCTGGCAAAAAGACTTTTAGAAACCATAGGAGATAAATAAATCACAGATCCCATCTTATCTATTCCTATTTTTTCGTTACTTTGAGAAACACTTGGAACTACTCTGACAATAGCATCAACACCTTTTTCAAAATCATAAATTTTTCCTTGAAAATAGACATATCTTAAAGGTAGCCTATATTGCCGTTCATTATAATAATAAGCAACTTCGGGCTGAAGAATTTCTTTCGTTCCATTTTTTTCTGTAGTTTTTATAATCACTCCTACAACAACAGACATATAGTTTGGAGTGCCTATTTCATCATAAGTTGGCCCAGGAATAAAAATGGTTTCATTATCTTTTTTATAAACAATATCTTTATCAACTCCTGCCCCTAAAGGATAAACTCTCATTGTCATATTCGAGGTTTCCTGAATCTGACTTTTGTCTAGATTCCCTATAGGTAAATTAGAAAACCTGTCCCAATTAGAATTTGTTCCATTACTTCCAATTTTAGAATATGCTCCATATTTCCCCAAATCTGTTTGATCAATTAATAAATAAGAAACATTGTTACTTTTCATAAAACTAAATGCGCTTTCAGGTTTTGGAGTAGTTAAAATGTATCTTCCAATATTGTGGACAAGATATTCAGGATGGAAACCTCCATCTGCAATAGTAGGCCGTCCTCCTAATGTTTGAACCCAATACCCATAATCCCACCAATGTAAAAATATTGAATCTTCTGAAGTATTGTTTTTAACCCAGGACATAGAATTTTGCCATTGATAATTAGCAGAAGGGCCAGTGTTTTGGGATTGGTTTAATGAAACATTGTAAGAAGTAATAACCCCCATAATTAAACCAAAGCAAGCTAAAATAACAAGCACCCATTTAAACATTTTAATCATTTCGTCTTTGTTTTTATTTTTCAATAACTTAAAACTTCCTATAACAAAGTATCCCCCCATTAAACTGACTAAAGGCGTTATAACAAAAAACAATCTCACGGCCCCTCGTGCAGCAATAAGCATAAAAAATATAAAAGAAAATAAAAGAGCATCTTCTTTTTTTATTTTTAATTCATTTTTAAAATATTGCTGAATCAAATACCCAAAAAATAAAATAATCGCGCCAAAATAAAATAATCTACTTATGAAATTTTCTCCGTTTAACATACTTGAATTAGATATCCTTGAAAAGACAATCCCACAAACAAATACAATCCAAATTATATTTGTTTTAGCTTTATTTTTTCCCAGTTTTTTAGAATTTTTTATTCCCCAAAATATCAATCCTCCAAAAAATAACCAAAATAAATATCTTCCAATATTTCCAATCCAATTATTTAGGTAGGGTTGCCTATTTTCAGCAACAGTTAATCCAACTCTTCCTTGTCCAAACGGATGTAATAACTTATTTATTAAATCTCCAAGAAATTCAGATTTAAAGATTAATAAAACAATTAACCCTAAAACTATTGTGATTCCCAAAGTCCAAATTGTCCTATATTTTTCTTTAATTCTTAATTTTTCAAATATTTTTTTATTATTTATTAAAATATAATCAACTGTGATGAATCCAAAAACAAATAAACCAATTAATCCCTGTGTATTCATTAAAAATCTATTAAGAATTTCTGAAAAACCATATTTTGTTAATCCTCCAATCAAGACACTCGAAACAATCCAAGAAAAATAAAAAAACAAAATATTTTTCTTTTCTTTATTTGTAAACCAAATTAAAAATATTGTTAACGGAAAAATCATAAATAGGAATTTAGCAATTCCCCCCCAACTAACAATTACAAAAACACTGGCCAATCCACTTAAAATACCCCAAATCAGAGGATTTTTTTTAATTTTTTTAAGAGAAAAAGCAAACACAAAAATAGCAATAAAAAATGCAAACATTCCTATTGCTTCGTGATCTGCAAAGCCCGCCATTGTTCTATATAAATATGAAGGAATAAAAGCCAATATAATCGAAGAAATTAGGGCGATCCATTTAGATTTTGTTAATTCTCTGGCCATAAAAAAGAATGCAATTAAACCCAAAATAAAAAATATTACAGGATATAAAACATCTGCTTTTTGCAATGAAATGTCTGAAAAAATATCTCCTATTTTATAAATTCCAATAACAACATCGGGCAATATTTCCGGATGCCACTTTTTTTGAATAGCAGGAAACCTCATCGAATCAAACTCCGGTAACCCTCCCATTTCTAACTTGGTTTCAGCAATTCTTAAGAAATAATAAGGGTCTAAAGCCAATGGAATATACTCTCCAGTTGTCTGATCTTTCAAAGAATCTAAATTTTGAACTCTAATATAAGTTCCAAGAATTATTGTTAAAAGCAAAACAATTATAATTAAAGAATTTTGAACTTTTTTTTGCTTAAAAAATTCCAACCCCTTTTTAAATTCACTGGGATGTCTTTTTTGGTTAAACATCTCAGGCCTAGCTTTATTTTCAATTTCCATTTCAAAATTAAAATAATTTATTATTTAAAACCTTTGTCGTTTTTTAAACATTTATAAAATAAAAATGAAACCTAAAACAATTATCATTATTTGGAAAATGTTGATTGCCCAAACAACTTCTTTTTCATAAACTTTTCCAGAAGGCTTTATTTTTTTCAAAATTTTTATTGCAAGATGTTCTAAACCATAAAGTTTCTCATAAGGTATTTTCAAACTCCCGTCCCCTTCTAATTTAGCAAAGCTCTCTTTTTTTAACTTACCCCTTATCTTTAATACCGCTTCTAAAATATAAGGAATGAAAAAGAACAGTGCAATTTTCTCTATGTTTCCCACAATCGCTATACCCGCAATTAGTGCTCCAACAGGATATGTTAAAGTATCTCCTGGAAAAATTCTTGCAGGATATTTGTTAAATAGATAGAAACCAAAAAGAGATGCAATCATACACAACGCAACAATTCCTAACCAATTATTTCCTATTAAAAAACATACAACTGATAAACCTGATAAAATTATTATTCCCTGGCTCGCCTCTAAGCCATTGTATCCCGCTAAAAAATTAAATGTTGTCGTTGCTCCTACTATTCCTAAAGGAATTAAAAATAAAGGATAAAATAACCCGAATTCTATCCCCCCCATTACATGATTCCCCGCGTTAATTGCCATCAAAGGAACAGCTGCAAAAAAAATCAGGGCAATCCTTATCCATTTACTTAGGCCTTTTTTCCAGCCCAAAACATCATCAATAGAGCCCACTATTGCAGCAATAAATAGCGTACAAAGTATTGCAAATAATGAAACTAAAATCTCCGAACCCTCAAAAATAAATGTATTTATCCCTATATACATTAAGACTCCAACAGAAAAACCAAACAAAACACTAATTCCTCCTGCCTCGGCAACCTTCCTTTTATCTAATTTATGCATGTCTCTTCCAACAAGCCCTTCTGAACGGGCTTTCTTTATCCATATAGGTAGAATTATCAAAGTACATAAGAAACTAACCAATATGCTCATTAAAAGTAAACTTTCCATTATTCTTTTATTTGCTTTTATAACTTTTAAAATTATCTAAATAATAAAGGAGTTAAATAAACTTCAATTACTCCTGCAAGAACTATCAAAATTATTGAGATAAATAAAAGAATAATGGTATTTTCAAAAACTTTTAGAAATTTTGAATTTCTTATTCCGTGTCTCAATGCACCAACACCGAACATCCCTCCAGCCAATGCAGTCACAAAATAAGCCCCTATTTCAGGAATTCCATGGATCATATATCTTAAAAGTCCAAAAGGAATTTCTCCCAAGTTGTGCTGAGTGAAAACCCCTATTGCGGCGGCAATCACGCTTGCATTCCATATTAAGATAAATATCGCTCCCGCACCAAAGACAAGAGAAAATAAAAGTGTAAAGATCATAACATAAACATTATTTTCAATGATTGATAGTAGTCTAACTTCATTAATTGCACCTCCTGTTATACCCGAATTTCCAGGAACATATTGAGAAATGCACGCTTCCACATTAGAGGGATTATTTATTCTACAATAGGTCTGAAGTTGAAAATTGAGCAAATTAGGATCTTGCAATACAATATTCCAAAAAGAAAATGCAACAACAAAACCCAAAAATAACCACATAAAAGCATATAATGCATCTTTGTGGGCGTTCCATACATCTTTAAAACCTTCAACCGTTTCATCCTCTTTTTCCTCTCTTTTTATAATAAAATACATAAAAGGTAGACTAAACATTATGCAAAAAAGAACCACCATCATTCCAGAAGCTCCAGAGAGGTCGGGGTCGTTTGAAAAAAATCCATGAACTAAAAGTAAAGAAAGAGACGCATAAATCAATCCCACAAAGAACATTTTCCAAGGCCCTTTTTCACTTTTTTTAGGGTTTATCATAGATTCTAGCATATTTATGCTTAAAAAAAGTAGATTATTTAAATGTTAGTAAATTAATTGCAACATGAAAAATAAAAAAGAGTTTGATAAAATCATTAAAGACATAAAAAATATAAAAATTCAAGGAGCAAGAAATGTTGCTAAAGCAGCACTAAAGGCCTATTATCTCGATCCCACTAAAAAATCAAAGGAAAAAATCTTGAAGTCCCGTCCTACAGAACCCATGATGAGACATGTTTTGGATATGGCCTCCTCTGAAAAATATTCTAAAAAGGATATTTTAAGTCATTTTGATTTGGCCCAAGAAAAAATAAATAAACATACATTAAAATTAATAAAATCTAATGATGTAATATTTACCCATTGCCATTCTACAAATGTTTCCGGCACATTATTTAACGCAAAGAAAAAAGGAAAAAAATTCGAAGTTTATAATACTGAAACCCGCCCACTATACCAAGGAAGAAAAACTGCAAAAGAAATGAAAAAACATGGAATAAAAGTAACAATGTTCGTAGATTCTGCATTAGGAGTTGCATTAACAAAAGAAATGGGGACTAAAAAAGTCAATAAAGTTTTTTTAGGATCAGACGCTCTTTTAGATAAAGGAATCATAAATAAAATCGGTTCAGAGGTAATATCAAGAATTGCAAAACAAGAAAAAATTCCAGTATTTATTGTAGCAGATTCCTGGAAATATTCTAAAGACAAACTCCCCCTTGAACAAAGGAACTTAAATGAAGTTTGGGATAAGGCTCCAAAAAAAATAAAAATAAAAAATCCTGCTTTTGAATTTGTTCCTAAAAAATACATAACAGGAATAATTTCAGAGTTAGGAAATTTGACTTATTCTGAATTTATAAAAGAAAGAAAAAAACAAAATAAAGGACAAATGAAACATTCTAAAGATAAAAAATCCAAATAAATATAATCACTCTTTTTTCTCTTTTTCAACAAATTTTTCTTGAGCTTTTAGCATAGTTGAAGTCAATTCTTCATTTATTTTTTCTAATTCTTTTTCAAGTGCATTTTTTATTTCTTCCAATTTTTTTATTTGTTCTAGTATTAATTTTTTGGTATCTTCAATCGATTTTTTTACATAATTCTTTCCTCCAACATCCACAGTCAATTCTTCAGAAATTAATTTGGCTTTTGCAAAAATTCCTTTTCCCACTGAAGCAAGAATTTCTTTGCCATCTTTTATCTCTTCAATTCCTTTTTCTAGGTCGTCAAGATCTAAGATATTTTGTTCAACCGCTTGCAATTGTTGTTGGATTGTCATTATTTGCTGTTCAAACATTGCAAATTTTTGAGACAATTCTTTGTTTTGTTCCATATGAATTCGAGAATTAACTTCCTTTTAAGTTTTTCTAAACTACATCCATTTGCTTTCTTAGTACAGATCCAATAATTATTGCTCCTAAAAGATAAAATAAGAACCAGCTCATACCTAACCAAAGTTTAGGATCCCCCGCATTTGCAAAATAGTCGTTAAACCATCTAAAGAAAAGTATGAAAGGCACACCCGTATAAACTAATGCTCTCATACTTAATTTCATTTGCTTAGGCATTAATGCAAATTGTTTTTTTTGAAGATCCTTTAATTTTTCAGGATGATTCTTGAATTTTTTCATTTCTTTTTGAATTTCCTTTTGTTCTTTTTTTAATTCTTTCAATGTTTCTTGATCTGTCGCATGTTTTTGAACTAAGGTGGTTATGTAAGTTATAACAAGAACTACAATTAACATCCCAAAATTTAAATTCCAATCCATTAGTGCTCCAGCAGTCGGATCTAAAATAAAATGAACAGAATTTTTTATCCATTCCATTTTATCCCAAAGAGAGGCAATTAAAAGAGAAATAATCATAATAAATATAATCGGTCTAAAACTTCCTTGCTTTTTGTTTTTGTTTGAATAAGGGTTAACAGTTTCTACTTTTTTATTTTCGCTCTTTTCTTCTTTCTTATTTAATTCTTCTAATTTTTTGGTGAGTTCTTCTGTATCTGGCTCATATTTCTGAGTAGAAGGATTAAATTTTGTTGAAATTTCCAGATTTTTTTGTTTGTTTTTGTTATCCATTTTAAGCCATAAATTTCCTCATCGCAGGATTCATATCTTCCATATGCTGTTGTGCAATATTTTGATAAAATTGGTAGAAGATCATAATTACTAATAACATTGCAGTCCCTGAAACTAATGCTCCCAAAAGATTGGTTATTGAGGCCAATAGGCCTATTGCAGCACCACCCATAATTGTCAAAGGCATAATATACCTATCCAAAATACTTTCTAATATTCTGTTGTCTTGTCTAAATCCTGCAACTTGTAATCCTGAAGAAGAAATTTTTTGTGCTTGAGCTTTAGAATCCATGTTGGCAGTCTTTACCCAAAATACTGAAAATAATGTGGCAAGAACAATATAAACAACCATGTGGGTTATTGCTTGCCCAAGATATTTCCATAAAAATCCTCCTCTTATTATTAATTCAAGTATATTTGTAGATCCTATCCAAAATGCAAGACCTGAAACAGCTTGCCCCTCAACAAAGTGCCCCAATATTGTAGGATGTCCCAACCAATTTTCTAGCAACCCTCCAAATAATTGAATGTTTGCAACCAATGCTGCCGTTAAAATTACTGGAATTACTGAAGCATAAAAAAATTGCAACGGCCATTTAATCCCATAACCCCTTAATCTTCCAAATGAAAGAGGTATTTCAACTTTAAGGGATTGGGCCCAAACAACAAGTAAGAAAATACCAATGGTTGTTAAAAGTGCTGCAAGTGCAGATAACATCTCAATAGGATATCTGTTTACTATCGATTGAATTAAAATCAAAACCTTACCCGAACAAGGCGTATTCCCAAAATCAAGCAAACAATTTTTTCCTTGTTGATCTATAAATTGAAACGCACTTGTAAACAATCTCCACGAAACCCCTGCCCCAATAAAGAGGCTAACTCCAGAACCAAAACCCCATTTTTCACAAAGTTCATTCATATAAAAGATCGCTAATCCCCCAAGAATCAATTGAAATATAACTAACCATTCTAATCCTGCTGAGGCCTCTAAACCTTTCATTAGAACATATACTATTGCTTCAAATATTATGAAAAAGAAAACAACAATTTTTTGAAGGCCTTGAAAAAATTTCCTGCCTTCAGCAGTGTTTGTGTCTATATTCAAAATTCCTGAACCTGAAAGTAATTGCAAAATAATTGACCCCATTACTATCGGGCCGATTCCAAGCGAGATAATGCTTCCAAAATCAGTCCCTAATAAAACTGCAAGATATTTGAACCTTTCTAAAGCATTATTAGTCAACCCAAATAAAGGAATATTTGCAAGAATAAAAAAAGCTACAAGAATAACGATAGTCCATTTTAATTTAATGTTAAACGCTAATTTTTTTTCTTCGGGTTTTTGAACCTCTGGAATAAGGCTGAATATTTTTCTTAAATCCATTTTTGACTTCTTTTGGAAAATTGATTTTTACAAAAAATTTCCGATTTTTTAATTAAATCCATGTTTTGAAATTATTTTTCCTCTTTTTCTTCAATCTTTTGAGATAATTGTTCTTTCTTAGGAATAATTATTTTTCCACCTACTTTTTCTATTTTTTCTATTGCAGATTTAGAAGCACTTTTTGCTTTAATGATTAGTTTTTCTTTTATTTCTTTTGATCCCAGTATTTTATACTCTTTTAGTTCAATTTCCCATCCCTTAGGCGTCTTTTTCCCGAAACTTTCAAGGTTCGAAATTATTTTTTGTATGTCTATTCTTTTTCTTTTATCTCTCTTATTATTTCCTCTCGTTATTCCACCTTTTCCAAAATAAGAATTCCCGTATTTTTTTGTTATGAGAGTTTTTTTATGGTCTGCTCTTTTTCCAGATCCGGCCATCCCCTTTCCACCTTTATTTCCAGAATCTCTCTTATTTTTTCTTGCCCCTGTTCCACAAGTCCCCATTTTTCTTCCATGGTATCTAGATGATTTTTTACGTTTATGCGTTTTTATCATTTTATAACATTCTTTCTATTAATTTATTTATTGAATCTTTGTTATCCCCTAAAACTCCTTTCCCTTTTCCAAATGTTTTCTTTGATTCTATGCCTCCTCTAGGAGGGTGCAACCTGAAATATTTCTTTCCTTTTATCTCCCTTTTTTCTTTCAATTTTTTAAGGGTTTTATCATCAATTTCACCAAAAGCAATAAAATCTCTTACTTTTTTTATCATCCCCTCTATAACTTCATTCGGATTTTTGAAAATCACGCAAGTGTATTTTTTTCCTAAATTGAGCCTTTTCATAGTTTCTTTTATTTCTTTCTTTAGGCCAATTTTTCCCTTTATTCTTATTACTGCAATATTTTTTTCCATTTTATTCTCCTTTTAAATTTGTTTTTTTTAATGCATCAATGCATGATTTAACCAAATTGAAAGTTGTATTGGTTTTTCCAGAAGCTTTACTATATACATCTTTTATTCCTGCAAGCTTTAAAACTTTTTTTAATTCATCTGCCACTACCAACCCTGTCCCTTGAGGCGCAGGTATTAATTTTATTCTCACTCCTCCAGATTTACCACTAACTTCAAAAGGTATTGTATGGGGTTCAGAACAAGCACAATCAAAAGCAGAACAACCCCTTGTTATTTTAAATAAATTTAATTTTGCTTTTCGAGTAGCTTTATCTCTTGCAGGAAGTGTCTCTACAGAACTCCCTTCTCCCATTCCAACGTGACCATTTTCGTCTCCTGCAATGGCCATTGCAGAAAATTTTAGTACATTCCCCTCTTTTGTTTTTCTTTGTGTTTGTCTCCAAGCTCTTCTTTTTCCACCTCCAAACTTCCCCTTTGATTGCCCTATAGCAATTAGGTCTATTTTTACCTCTAAAAGATTATCTACAATTTCGGGCTCAAGTATAACTTTATTTTCCTTTAATATTTCATCGATATTTTTTATTTTATTTTCTTTAACTTCTAATCCCAATTTGGTTTTAGGCTCCCAAGTTTCATCTGTTTCTTTTTCTTCTTTCTTTTGAGCTTCTTTTTCTTCTTTCATTTTTTTTAATTCCTCTAATTCATCCTCTTCCAAGATTTCTTCAGGATTTTCTGCATATTCATCTTCTACATTTTTCTCTTCCAGCTTTTCTTCTGCTTCTTTTTCTGTATTTTCTTCTTTTTTTTGTAATTCGTCTTTTTCCATTTTATTCTGAATCTATTTTACTTTTTATTTCTTTGAAAGGTATTTTGTTTTTTAAGCTTCCCCCTTCTAATCTTTCCTCTTCCGGAAAACATTCATCTTTGCAAGAAATTTCAATTCCCGAATCAACTAAACCCTTCAAAAAACCATAAACTTTTGATTTATCCAGGTTTCTTATCATCCCAATATCTAATATAGGCCTTTCTAATTTTTTTGAAATTACTCTTTTACCGAGTAAATAACCTGTTAAATATGCTGCAGGAATAGATTTTAAGGAGTTTTTGGCTTCTTTTGGCCATCCAAATTTAAGCAATTCCCTTGAAGTAAATCCTATTAAGACTTTATCTTGAGCAGTTTCACTAAGAGTATATTCAGCAATAATCACTTTGTTTGTTTTTCTAAAAACTACTCTAGGATAATCTCCTCTAAGCAATTTAAATCTCTTTGAATAGTTCGTTTTATTTTCTTTACGTCTTCTTTTTTGATTCTTCATCTTTTTAATCCTCCAACATATTCTTTCAAATTTTTCTGACTCTTAAATTCTTTGTTTCTTATTTTTTTTCTAATTTCTTTTAATTCATCTTTTGTGATTTCCCCTCTAATGAAGGATTCTTTGGAATATTTTCTAAGTTTTCTTGTCATGATGACATAGTCTTTTTTCCTAGATTTAATTTTTTTCTTAATTTTTCCAGGACCTCTTGATCTTTTCTTTTCTTTAATCTTTTTTCTACCCTTTTTTTCTTTAATTTTTATCGCTCCTGAAGAAACCAAGTCTCGAATATCTTGTTTTGTTATTGCTTCTTTGATTTCATCTTTTCTTGATTCTATGAACAATATTCGAGATTTTCCAATGTTCAAGGTTTTTGCAGCCAATTGTTTTTTATTTCGAAGATTCATTTTTTGTATTCTTTTCATTTAATTTTAAATATTTTTTTGGATTCATGTTGAACAATTCTATTTTTTTTT
>CAZXCF010000014.1:0-13469 GCA_964638995.1 Candidatus Woesearchaeota archaeon
AATCCATCTTCACTAAATTTGGCATTTTTTAATTCTTTAATCCCTATCGAATTTCCTCTTAATTTTACTATAAGATATTTTAGAACTCTTCCAGCTAATTTTTTATTCAACTTTTCTTTCTTTAGTTCGTTCATTATGAAATTGATTTATGATTTCTTGGCTATTTGCTTAAGGCTCTGTTCGGCTATCATTTCCCTTAACTCTTCTAATTGTCTTTGCATTTGGTCTTTTAGTATTTTATTCTCTTGTTTTTGTTTCTCTAATTCAGTTTGAACTTTATTAATTTCCGTAGCCTTAAATTTAATGTCTAATTCCTTATTCATCATTCCAGCTCTTGAAATATACGTGTCAGGCATATGAGAACTAAAAGCCCATCCATAACGATAACATAATTCTTGCCTATTCATTTTATTTGCATAATAAGTCGCTGAACTATGTCTGAATAGATGAGGTGATACTGAACGATTCAATATTTTCTGTCCTAATCTCTGTAAAAATTTCCTTGTAGGGTCATAAGCTTTAGGATAAATAGCTTCATTCGATTTAACTCCCTCATCTGTTCGCTCTTTAATAAAATCCTTAACTGCTTCTAAACTATACTTCCAGTAAAGTCTTATTGTTCTTCCCTTAGTCTTAGAATATTCTTCCTTTAAGGTTAGTTTAACAAATTCCTCGCCTTCTCGTGGCAGTTCTAAATCTTCATATCTAATATTAAGAAATTCCTCTATTCTTGCACCAGCGTCAAAGAGAACCGCAATTAAGAACCTCTCAGAAGCAGACTTACAAGCTTTATACAATTTCTCCACATCAACTTCTTTAAGATAATCAGGTGTTCTTGCAACTCTTCTCGTGTCTAACCATCCAGCTAATTCAGAAGCCTTCGCAACTCCTAATTTCCATTTCAAATAAATCCTTAGAGCAAGTTTAATATCTCTTTTTGTTTCGTGAGAATAAGTTCCTTTCATCTTAGATTTTATTTCATCATTAGTCAAAGCCTTCTCAAAATTCTCAACATCCTTAAGAGCTAACTTAGAAGTTGGCTTTTTCCAAAACTCTAAAGGTGTTCTTAACAAATCTAAATACTTCAATTGTCTACTTCTCGAAATCTTAAAACCTCGATTAACTTTTCCTAATCCCAAGTCATCTAAAAATTTCTGAAAATCTTTCTTATCTTCCGCTGAAATATTCCAGTCTTTAGTCGCTTTAATTCTTACTTCAACATTACGATTATGCACTTCAATCTTATTATTTGCCATAGAAGATACTCGTCGTAGAACTATAAAAACCTTTGCTTTTTTGGGACAGAAATGTCCAACGCCCCGACCGGGAATCGAACCCGGACCTCAACCGCGACAGGGTTGTGTTCTAGCCGCTAAACTATCGAGGCATAAATAATACAAAATACAATAATAATTCTGATTTTTAAACCTTACTTTTTTACATCAATCTTTTTCATTCCGCCCATATAAGGCTGTAATGCTTTAGGAATTTTAATAGAACCATCTTTTTGTTGGTTGTTCTCGATTAAAGCTATTAAAGCTCTCGGAGAGGCTAAAACAGTATTATTCAATGTATGTGCAAAATATCTCTCTCCCTTATCCTCAATCCTGATTCCCAATCTTCTAGCTTGAGCATCAGTCAAATTACTACAAGAACCAACTTCATAATATTTTTTCTGCCTAGGACTCCAAGCTTCAACATCTGCCGCTTTAGCTTTCAAATCCGCTAAATCTCCTGAACAACATTCTAAAATTCTTACTGGAATATCAAGATTTTTAAAAACATCTGCAGTATAATTTAACATTTTTTCATAATTTTCATAAGACTCTTCTGGTTGACAAACAACAACCATTTCTTGTTTTTCAAATTGATGTAGCCTATACAATCCTTTTTCTTCAATTCCGTGGGCTCCCACTTCTTTCCTAAAACAAGGAGAAAAAGCAGTTAATTTAACAGGTAAATCTCTAGAAGTTAAAGTTTGATCGATAAATTTTCCTATCACAGAATGTTCAGAAGTTCCAATCAAATACAAATCTTCGTCTTCGACTTTATAGACCATTGCATCCATTTCTTCAAAACTCATAACCCCTTCAACTACTTTTCTTCTAATCATGAAAGGAGGAATAGTATATACAAATCCTTTTTGTAAAATATAATCTCTTGCATAATTAAGCATTGCCGAATGCAATCTCGCTAAATCCCCCATTAAAAAATAAAAACCATGCCCTGAAATTTCCCTTGCAGAATCAAAATCAATTCCTTTTATTTTTTCAGCTAATTCGGCGTGATGCAAAATATCATAATTTCTTTCTTTAGGTTTTCCAATCTTTTTTATTTCAACATTTTCAGATTCGTCTTTTCCTAAAGGAACAGATTCATGAATAATATTAGGTATTTTTCTCATTATTTCATCAATTTCTTCTTCTAATTTCTTACGTTTATCTTGAATTTTTTCAATTTTTTCTGGAATTTCCTTAGCTTTTTTTAATTCCTTTGATGCATTTTTTTTAGCTTTTTTCAATTCTGCAATTTTTTTAGAAATATCATTTCTTTCTTTTCTTAAAGCATCTTCATCAAATTTTAATTTTCTCCAATTTTTATCGAGTTTCAAAACTTTATCAACCAGTTTTAATTTATCCTCTTGAAATTTCTTTTTTATATTTTCTTTAACAAGATCTGAATTTTCTCTCACCAATTTTATATCTATCATAAATCAAATAGAAAAAACCAATATTTAAACTTTATCAATACTTTTATAAATAATTATTTCCAACAAAAAATATGGGGGTGACAGAAACATTAACTGGATTGTATGATAGTTTTATCAAAGGTTTACCAGATCCAGTTCCAACATTTGTAACTCTTTTAATTTTAACAATAATTATTGCAGTTTACTCTGTATTTATCTGGAAATTCTATAATTTTATTTCCACAAAAAATGTTCTTTCATTAGACCTAAAGAAATTAAACAAATTAGAACATCCTGTTTCAGCAAAAATTCTTGCCAGTCTTTTTTATGTGCTTGAATATTTGATAATCTTGCCAATTCTAATTTTCTTTTGGTTTGCATTTTTTACAGCTTTATTAACAGTTCTATCAAAAGAATTACCTGCCAATGCAATTATTCTAATTTCAGCCATGATTATTGCAGCAGTAAGAGTTACAGCATACATCCCTAAATATGGAGAATCTGTTTCAGGAGAAATTGCTAAAATAGTTCCATTTACTCTATTAGGTATAAGTCTAACAAACCCGAATTTCTTTAAAATAGACGAAATCTTTTTGCAATTTAATAAAGTCTTACCACTGATAAATGATATATGGATATATCTATTTTTTATAATTGCATTAGAATTCTTACTTAGGATTATATTTTCTATTGCTTCTATATTTAGATCAAAGGAAAAAGAATCAGAAACGTCTGAAAATAAAATAGAATCTAAGGAAAACCAATAATTCTATAGGAGTGATTAATAATGAAATTTTCCATTAGAGTAAGGGTTTATTCTAAGTTTTCCTTTACTCTTTTTTAATATCTTTTTTAAATTTTTGATGTGTTTGTCTTTTTCTTCTTTATATCTTTTTTTATTTGTTTTCAAAGTCTTAATCATTTTTGAAAGATGTTCTCCTCCAAGAAAATGAGGGGTCAAAACATAATCTGCACCTTTTTTGTATAAATCAAATGCATCATCAATATTTTCTGCTCGAGCAATGACAATAGCATCAGGATTAACCAACCTAATATTTTCTATCAACATTTCATTTACTTCATTATCCGGTATGGTCGAAATAGCTATTTCTAATTTATCTAAATCCAAATCATTAACAAATTCATGATCATCCACATCCCCATATAAACAAGGCATTCTAAATTTTTTCAAATTTGAAATTACATCTGGATTAAAATCAACAATAAGATATTTTTTCTTAAGTTTAGTTAAAGTTCTTAAAATATTAAATCCTGTTCGATTATAACCAAATAAAACTACCTTATAATCTCTCTTTAATTTCTTACAATCTTTTTTAATCTTCTTTCTTTCAAAAACAGATAAAAATCTAGATAAATTCCGATACAATTTTTTAGAATAAGTCATAAAATATGCAGAAACTAAAATAGTAATTACTAACGTCAAAGTTAATGTTTGAAGTACTTCGCTAGAAATTTGTCCCAATGAAACGGCCAACATTAGAATGATCAAAGAGAATTCAGAAATTTGAGCAAGTGAGCTTCCAACTAAAAAGTTAGTTCTTTTCGTGTATCTAAAATATTTCATTAAAAACATCAAAATTAAAGGCTTTAATATCAAAGCTATAGACGATAAAATCAAGGCATTGATCGCGATACCTTTTATTTCAGAAATGTTTAAATTCAAACCCAAAATAATAAAGAAAATTATTAAGAAAAAATCTCGCAAAGGTCTAATCCTAGAACTTATTTCCGTACTATAAGGAGAAACGGATAAAACCATTCCTGCAAGCAAAGCCCCTATTTCAATTGAAAATCCAAAAAATGCAAACAAAGCAGCACCAATAAAACACCAGCATATTGAAAATAAAAATAATAATTCTTGAGAACGTGCAACACTTTTAGCTAATCTAAGAACTACAAAAAAACCAAATAAAAACAACAGTACAACTAAAAACCCTCCAGATAATATTGTTTTCAAAGCAACAACACCAAAATTAGCCCCCCCATTAATTGAGGAAATAAACATCAAAACTAAAACAGCTACCAAATCCTGAATAATTAAAATACCAATGGAAATTTTACCATAAAGAGAATCTAACTGGCGTTTATCTGAAAGAAGTTTCATAATAATAATAGTACTGCTAAAAGATAAGGCAATTCCAACATAAAATGAAGCAAGAGTAGTGAAACCTAAAATTTGGGAAGAAATTAAAAAAGTAATTCCAAATGTAAGTGCCATTTGACCTAAACCGATCAATAAAGATTGTGTCCCAACATCCTTAATAACTTTAGGATTTAAATGCAATCCAACAATAAATAAAAGAAAGGCTATACCAATTTTAGAAAAAATATCAATAACGTCCGTAGTAGCACCAAATTTTATTAAGAATGGACTTACAATTATTCCTCCAATAATGTATCCAATAATAAGGGGTTGTTTCATTAATCTAATAAGATACGCTGTGATAAATGCAATTGCTAAGATTGCTGCTAATTGAAAAAATATTGCTTCTTCCATTGGTCTTTTTATCCCCTATAAAAAGGCCAGATAGGATTTTAATCCCGTCATCACCTCTAATAATATATATTAAAAAAGCAAGTATAAAAAGCTTTTTAAACTCGTTCTGAATAATTCATATATACTAAACCGGATTAGAAATTCCGTATAGGCCATTTTAAACAAGGTAACAAAAAATGCCCAAAGTAAGAATAAAATTGGACAGTATTGATATAGAAATGCTTAACACTATTTGTGATTCTGTTAGAGAAATGGCAAAAAAAGCAGGGATCGCCCTTTCAGGACCTGTTCCATTACCTACAAAAAAATTAAAAGTTACAACAAGAAAATCCCCCTGTGGAGACGGGACAGCAACATTCGATAATTATGAAATGAGAATTCACAAACGGTTAATAGATCTTCCGGCAAATGAAAAAGTGCTTAGACAAATTATGAAGATGCAAATTCCAAAATCCGTAAATATTAAAATTGAAATGAAAGATTAATTTTTTTAATTATAATTTTATTCTAAAACAATCTGAAGAATTCTCGCGTTTTCTTTTATATCTAAACCCTGAGGATTTTCAACTACAAGCGTAAATTCTGGTTGTCCATTGTAATCTTTTCCTAAAAAAGAGGGAACAATAAAAGCCCCTGTTTCTAAAAAACAAGCTCTAGAATAAATTTTAGCAGATTTTTCTTCGGGAAGAGAAATTTTTTCATTTACTTTTATTCTATAGACTCCTGTCTCAAGTTTCCACCATCCGTATTTATCCTCTTCTGATTTTTTTATTGGTTCAATTTTTTCTTTATCTGGAAGAACTCTTTCGTTATCAGAAAAATCCATTGCTCCTTTTCCTAAGATTTTAAAAATTTCTGAAACGGTTAAATCAAATCTTTCTTTGCCTTCATTTATCTGCAAATCAAATTTAGGATAACCTTCAATAGAATTTTTTATTATCTCCTCTTTCGCCATAACAAATTAAAGCAATTAATATTTAAAAGTCTTTATATAATTCTTATTAACATGCCCAGATGGCAGAGTGGTTATTGCGCATGCTTGGAGAGCATGGCCTTTTAGGCTCCGAGGTTCGAATCCTCGTCTGGGCGTAAAGATTCGAAGCTTTAGGTTTAATTTGACTTTCCACTTCAGCTTTTGGAAAGGCGAATTAGTCCGAGATTTATCGAGAGACCGAATCCTCGTCTGGGCGTATAAAATTTCTTATTTTAGACGTTCATTGAAAATCTTGTATTTACTTTGGGCGTTTTTATTTTTTAAATAAAAATTCCAATAGAAATCTTGTATTTACTTTGGGCGTATAAAATTTCTTATTTTAGACGTTCATTGAAAATCTTTGATTTATCTCTGGGCGTAAAGATTCGAAGCTTGAGGTTTAAAATCTTATATTAGATAAAGCCTTTTTGCTTACTTTTTTTCCATAACACTTTAAACAAATTTGTTTACCTGTATCAAGATCAGTTTTTAGATAAGCTTTTTCAATAAATTCTCCACATTCAGAACATCTAATTGTACAATCATTACATATAAACTTTTCATTCTTATAATTTCCGTGAGTTTTGCAAAGAAGTTTTCTACATCTAGAACACCTAACAAGACAATTTTTGCAAGCTTTTTTCCCACATTTTTCGCATTTTTTTATTGTACATTTTTTACAAACAATATCATTACAAACAGCACATCTATCTCCACATTCTCTACATGTCAAATGTCCTTCCCCGCAAAGAATTAATTCATTCAATTCAGCTTTACAAGAATCACAAAAAAGTTTTGAAAAATTTTTTTCAAATGGATCATATTTTATTTGAATTAATCTTGAACTTTTTTTAGATTTAATTGAAACATGATAAATAAATATAGGATAACAAATAACTGCAATGTTATATAATGAATGCCTAACATCAAGAGAGTGTTTCCTTCTCTCATCATTAATAAAAAAACTTTCGTCTTTTTTTGCTCTTTCTTTATCATCAGAATTTTCTAAGTTTTGAAGACTCATCCTAAGATCTGTTTTTTTCTCTGGATCTTCTTCAACTGAAATAATTTCTTTTAATTTTAAAATTTCTTCATCATGTTCAGAATATTGTGATCTTGTATGAGATTTAATTCTGTGGAATTCTTTTTTTAACTTATTTTCTAATTTATTTTTTATTTTTTCTATCTTATCTTTAGATATTTTAACAATTTCATCTCTTGCGAGATTATAAGGGATTTCAATATTCTCTGGAATAAACTCTAAGGGATTACCTTCAACTAACTCATAATCATTGGGATTAAATTCAATAATTTCATTGTCTTTTAAATACACTACATTTGAAATCTGTTCTTTTTTGTTTAAGTATTGATTATTTTTTCAATTTCACAATTTCTTAGTTTAAATAATTTAGAAATTTTTTCCTTAGCATCTACATTAAAATTAATTTTTAATAAAGTCGTTCGCCCTCTATCTTCTAAATACGTCCCCATAGCCTTAAGTAAATAGCTATTAGAGTCCAATAATTCTTGGTTTCTTTCCGGAATTCCTTGGAAAATTAATTTATATGGGCCCTTTTTTCCAGAATATTTTTCAAATCTAAAAGGAATATTTTTTACATGAAGATAATTTCCTATTTTTGAAACCTCACACCCTAAACCTTTAAAAAATTTAAATGCAAAATCATAAATTTTATTCGGATCCATTATTCAATACCTCTGCACTAACTTTTTTATCTTCTTCGTATGAATCAACGCCTTTTTCAATAATTTTTGCAATATCATTAACATTTTTAGAAAAGATATCCAAGTTATTTTTAGAATCAATAAAAGAATCCATAAGCATTTCTTCTATTTTGTTGTTTCCATTTTTTGTATTTCCATCTAAACCCAAATTAAACAATATAATTGGTAATTCTCCAATTACATGTCCAATACAACACATTTTATTTATAATTAAATCAACCACATGTTCTTCCATTGTTCCTCGAGTTGCAAGCGAATAAATATTCATGTCTCTTTTTTGGCCAATTCGATCTAGTCTTCCAATTCTTTGTTCAACTGACATTGGATTCCAAGGTAAATCATAATTAATCAAATTCCTACAAAATTGAAAATTCAAGCCTTCTGCACCAGTATCCGTAGAAATCAAAATATCTGAATCTCCTTTTTTAAAAGATTCTATTCTTCTAGTTTTTTCTTCTCTATCCAACCCTCCAAGAAATTCAATTATTTTTAAATTAAAAGGTTTTAATTTATTAACAATATATTTTAAGGTAGTAGGATGTCGCGTATAAATCAAAATTTTTTCATCATCACTCTGATTTAAAATGTTTTTTACGATTTCTACCAACTTTTCTATCTTAGAATCACATTTTATTGCTTCGTACTTATTCAAAATTTTTCGCGCAATTTCTTTTGTTTTTTCATGATATCTTGTATCATCAATTATTTTATTCAAAGATTCTTTTGCAGATAAAGAAGAACTAGTTATTTTAGGCAACAAAGCATAAACTATTAATTTTCCGTTTATAGGGTCTCCGCTCACAGAAAAATATTGTTTCTTAACCATCTCACAAATAGCATCATAAATTTCTTTTTCTTCTGAAGTCATATCTACTGCGACTATTTTTGGCACCCTATTTTTATAATCAATTTCCGTTTGGGACCTAACCCTTCTTACCATCACTTCTTCTAATTTTCGCTTCAGTTCTTTTGAATTCAGGGGATATCTCTTATTCCCTCTATGTAAAAACTTTTTTCTAAATTCTTTAACAGTTCCTAAATGCCCTCGTTTTAATAAGTGTAATAAACTATACAACTCCAACAAATCATTTTGAAAAGGTGTGGCAGTTAATAACAAAAACCTCTTTTTTTGTATTCGATCTACAAATTTCCACCTAATACTTGATTTTGATTTTAATTTATGAGCCTCATCAACAATCAACAAATCCCAAGAGATATCATGAGCCTTAGAATGTTTAAATTTCCCTCTCTTTTTATCAAAAATTTTCACTCTATCTAAAGAAGCAATCGCAAAATCATATTTGTTCCAATCTTCTCCTTTTTCAATTATATTAAAATCAATTTGAAATTTTTCTTTCAGCTCCATTACCCACTGATCAACTAAAGAAGGGGGAGCAAGAATCAAAATTTTTTTGGTAAAATCTCTCGCAACACATTCCTTTATAACCATACCCGTAGTAATTGTCTTCCCTAACCCTACTTCATCTGCTAAAAGAGCTGTCCCATTAAAATCTCTAAGAATCTCTAATGCTCCCTTGCTTTGATGAGAAAGTTCATAAGCTAAATTTTTCTTTATATCCAAATAAGATATAAGTTCTGTAATTGCAGATTGTTTCAAAATTTCTTGAGCCTGAAATCTTAATTCACAAATTCTCTCAGATTCGAACTGTTTATTCTCAATTTTTTCAAAAATATCTCCTTCATCCGCAAAACTTTCATTCACAATAATATCTTTCATTTTGTTAGGATAAGAAAAATAAGCTCTTTTTTAAGAATTATGGAGAATTTAGAAATTTATTTTCTAAAAAACCAAACAAACCATACTATCCAAACAAACCATAATAAATGAATCCAATTTCCATCTTGAAAATATCTAAATCCTTGAAAACTCATAAACCCAAGAAATCCAAGCATCCATTTTTTATCACTAAAATCATTTTGCAAAGCCCTTTCAATCATTTCAGAACGATTAAGTTTTTTCTTTTTAGATTCTTTTTCTAATTTATTAAAAATATTTTTTCTTAAAGACACGCTAATCTTTTTTTCACCCATAATAAAAACAAATATTTAGAATTTAAAAAATCATCGGTATGACTGCAGTCATACCGCAAATAATAGGAAAATCCTTAAAAATAAGATCCGTTTTATTAAATAATGAAAAAATTTCCAAAAATATTAACTGCTGCCATAATCGCAATCTTTTTGATAGGGATCATAATTTTAGTAACATCTTTAAACAATAAAAATTTAGAAAAAAACATGACAAAAGTAAAATTAGAAACGACTCATGGAGAGATTATAATCGAGCTTTACGAAGATATGCCAATTACAACGGGAAATTTTGAAAAATTAGTTTCAGAAGGATTTTATGATGGAGTTATTTTTCATAGAGTAATTGAAGGATTCATGGTTCAGGGGGGAGATCCAGATGGAACCGGGATGGGAGGTCCAGGATACACAATTGAAGATGAATTTACGCATGCAGACGGAAATAAAAATAATCGCGGGACAATTTCAATGGCAAACGCGGGACCAAACACGGGGGGATCTCAATTCTTCATAAATCTGGTAAACAATAACTTCTTAGACGATAAACATCCGGCATTTGGAAAAGTTATAGAAGGAATGAATGTTGTAGACAAAATTGCAAAAGTTAAAACAGATGCAAACGATAGACCTTTAGAAGAAGTCAAAATCATTAAAGCTTCTATTCTTTAACCAAAACCCTTAAAAACAAAATACTTCTTTAAATAATACAATGGAAAAAGACATTGGAAAACTAAAAAAGAATGACCAAACTGATATTGTTGTTAGAGTTGATGATTTTGGTGGAAAAAAAGGATTAACAGTCCGTGAATTTGTAACTTCTGATAGATATACAGGATTCACAAAAGCAGGCGTAAGAATTTCTGCTTCTGATTTCCCAAAATTCAAGGAAATGATTAACTCTATAACAGAGGAAGATATGAAAGAAGTTGAACCTGAAGAACCAAAAGAAGATTCTAAAACAGAAGAATCATCTGAAGGTCAAAAAGATTCAGGTCAAGAATCTCTTCCAGATTATTAATCTTTATATTTTTTAGATAATTCCTCTAATTCAGAAGGGCTCAAATAAATAAGATTTTCTTTATTTTTTAATTTGCTTGTTGAAAAACCAAAAGCTTCACAAAGTTTTCTATAAATAGTACTATCAAAATCATAAGGGCCCATAGCAAAAGTCCGTTCTTTATCTCCGGAAATAAATCTTCCTTCTAAAGAAACTGACCAAGAATGTTTTATCCAACTAATATAAACTTTATTATTAATTTCGTTATTTGATCTGTGGGGAATCACCCAATAATAAACGTAATCTTTTTCTTTATTTCTATATGCTTTGTCTGCAGGCTTATAATTAAGTTTCATAATCTTTGAAAAAGATTTTTTATTTAAAATAATTATTGTAAAAAAATGATTATGAATAAATATTCAAAACAAAAGATTTATAAAGACTAATGAATAAGTATTCATAACTAAATAAAGTTACTAAAGTAACAGGAGAATAAAAAAATGCCAAACTGGAATTAAATATTCCGTAAAGTCATTTTTTTCTCCGGGAGAATAAAAAAATGCCAAATAGAGATGGAACAGGACCAGAAGGAAAAGGACCTAGAACGGGAAGACAGATGGGAAAATGTCAGGATGCAAACCCTCAAGAAACTAGAAGACCGAGATTAGGACTAAAAGGATTGGGAAAACGTATAGGTAGAGGACAAGGTTTCCAAAGAAGAAATTTTAATGAAGAATAAGGAGAGCAAAAACATAAAAGCTCTTCTTTATTTTTTTATTAATAAAAATAAAATGCCAAGAGTAAATATAAAATTTCCAGTTGACATTTAATAAAAATAAAATGCCAAGACCAAGAAGAAGACGAAAAATTAGAGGAAGGCCAAGCGCCAATTATTTTAAACCTAGAGGAATCCCTCTTTCAGAATTAAATGAAATTGAATTAGAATTGCCTGAATTTGAAGCATTGAGGTTAATAGATGTTCAAAATATTCCTCAACATGAAGCTGCAAAGAAAATGGATGTCTCACAACCAACTTTTTCAAGAATTTTAACCATAGCAAGAAAAAAATTGTCTGAAGCAGTCATTGAAGGGAAAGCAATTAAAGTTGAGAAATTAAAAAATTTATTTGAAGAAAGTGAAAGGAGGTAATAAAATGAAAATAGCAATAAGCTCAACAGGAAAAGATTTGAATGCGGAAATTGATTCGAGATTTGGAAGATGCCCTTATTTTTTGTTTGTTGAAGTTGATAAAAAAAATAAGGAAATAAAAGATTTTGAAGTTGTTGAAAATACTGCTCAAACCCAAACAGGCGGAGCCGGAATTACTGCTGGAGAATTAGTTGGTAATAGGGAACCAGATGTAATTATAACAACAAATATGGGTCCTAGAGCCTTTCAAATTTTTGAACAACTTAATATAAAAGTTTATGAGGGGCAAGGAAAAATAAAAGAAGTTGTAGAAAAATTTTTGCAGGGAAATCTTAAAGAAATAGATTCTGCAAGCGGTCCTCAACATATGGGGATTAAATAAAATGAAAAAAGTAGCAATAACAGGCGGAAAAGGTGGGACCGGAAAGTCTACGGTAGCAACTGCTTTAGCAATAGAGTTATCCAAAAAAAAGAAAGTTTTGTTAATTGATGCGGATATAGATTGTCCAAACGATCATTTAATCCTAAATGTAAAACGAAAAAAAGTCAAAGAAATATTTCAGCCAATGCCTGTTTTTGATTTAGAAAAGTGTAAAAAATGTGGAAAATGTTCAGAAGCTTGTAGAGAAAAGGCGATTATTCAAATTAAAAACCAATATCCCATTTTTATTCACGATCAATGCATCGGATGTTCTGCATGCATGATTGCTTGTCCTTTTGGTGCAATTTCTAAAGGAAAAAGAAAAATTGGAACTATTTATAAAGGAGAAGTAAATGAGAATTTAGATTATTTTTCAGGAGAATCTGAAATAGGTGTTGAAGAAGAATCTCCTATAGTTAATGCATTAAAAAAACACATTAAAAAATTTGAAAAAGAATATGACTATATCCTATTTGATACTTCTCCAGGAACACATTGTAATGTTATCTCAGCTTTGCAGGGTTGTGAATTTGCATTTTCAATAACGGAACCAACCCCTTTAGGTGAACATGATTCTTCACTTTCATTAGAATTATTAGATACATTAAAAGTTCCCACACAAATAATATTAAATAAATCAGATATTGGAGATAAAGAATTAATTGAAAATTTATGTAAAAAATTTAAAATTAAAATTGTTTCGGAAGTCCCTTATAAAAAATCTATTATGGAATCTTATTCAAAGGGGGAGCCTATAGAAAATTCAGGAATAAATAAAGCAGTAAAATATTTAGAAAATAAAAATAAATAACATTATTAGTAATAAAATAAAAATGAAAACATTAACAATTTTATCAGGAAAAGGGGGAACAGGCAAGACAACATTGTCTTCGAATTTAGCAGTTTTACTTTCAAAAAAAATGAAAATAA
>CAZXCF010000015.1:0-13341 GCA_964638995.1 Candidatus Woesearchaeota archaeon
CTTCAAGAGGTTTTTTCTTTTCTTGAGTTGGAAGAGCAACATCCTTGAAAATTTTGGCAAAAGAAGGTGTAGCGATAACAAAATTTTCGTGTCCTGCAATACTTCCTTCAAGAGCATCAATGGTTTTCTTTATTTTAGAAACAGCTCTTTTCAATTCAATAGGATCTTTTTGTTTCAATGTTTTAAAATCTATTATCGCGATAGTATATCCTTCTCTTAATGAATTCAAAATAGTATTAACATCTTCGTATTTTTTCAATGTAAAAATTTTTACTGCTATCTTATTGTTTTTTTCCTTTTCTTGTTCTAAATCAATCTCAAGATATTCGTCTTCAACGGGTTCAGCCATCGAATTTGATATAGCTCTTTTTATTTTATCTAATACCATAATAAGTTATCATTCTATAGATTTATAAAGATTTCGGGGATAAGGTATATATTATTTGCCGAGGGTCTCTTTTCTTAATGATTCTAATTTATTTGAAAAAGATTCTTCCTGTTTTTCAAGAGATTTTAATCTTGAATCAATTAATTTTTCTTTATTTTTTAATTCTTTAATAACATCGTCCTTATTCGATTTAATCATTAATTGGCCAATTACTTTAAAGGTTTCATCACCTGATTTTTCAATTTCATTTATTGCGTTTTGAGTTTCGGAAAGATCCATTTGAAATGCTTGTTTTTGCATCAAAAGATTTTGTAGATTTTGTTCTAAGAACTGCATTTCTTGAAATTTATTCTGATTTTCTTTATTCTCCATTTGAAATTATTCTGCTTTTATTTTTTTTGATTTTGTACGGGGCTTATAGAATATTTTACTTCCACATTCAGGGCAAACAAATCTTTTGTCAAGATCTTCACCTTCTATCACTGCTCCGCATTTAAAACATTTGTATTTTACCATCTTAGATCTTTTTTAAAGTTTAATTGAATGAATTTCATTTTATTCGTTTAAATAATACGCTCCTGAAGCAAATTTTTTTGAGCATTTTGAACATTCCCAGATCCCTTTTGAAATCCTTTTTACTCCGGGCTTTTTGCAAAAAGGGCAAATTTGTTTTCTTCGCTGTTTTGACTCTATTTTAACAAATTTATCTTTAATCCTTTTTCCATATCTTGCTCCGAACTTCCCAGTTGGTTTTAATTTTTTAGATTTTTTTGCCATTTTATATTATTATGTTATAAATATGGTTTTTAAAATGTTGGGTTAATTAAATTCTGCTATGAGATTTGGGCCTCATCCGTTTTTCTTCATAAATCCAGAAAACCGACGAAACCTGAAGCTTCAATTCGGTTTAATGGGGATGCTGGGATTTGAACCCAGGCCGCGTGGCCCCAAACCACGAATTCTACCAGGCTAAACTACATCCCCTATAGGTTTAACCAACTCACATGATTTATAAACTTGTTGAATAGAAATATCATTAAAAAACTTATTATTTTTTTATTTCGGTTGCATCTTCTTCTGGAGCAGATTCTTCAGCTTCTTTAGCTGCTTGTTCTGCTTTGATTAATTTTTGCTGTTGATTCTGAACTTTATTAAAGTTTTCAGCCAAATCTTTCTTTTTTTCTTCGCTTGGTTCTGTTAATTCTTCTTTTATTTCTTTGTCGTATTTACCTTCTTCAATTTCTTTTTCAATTTCTGTAGGGGGTTTGTTTTCTATTAAAACGCCTAAACTAACGCATGTACCTGCAACTGTTTTTACTGCCGCCTTCAAATCTTTACATAAAAGATTCTGCATTTTTTGTTTTGCAACAGAGATTATTTGTTCAATTGAAGCATTCGCTACCTGCATTTTTTCTTGCATTCCTGATCCTTTTTCAATTCCGAGTTCTTTTTTTAATAATCCTGAAACTGGAGGAGAAAGAACATTTACTTTAACGTTTTTTGTCTTTGGATCAACATCCAATTCTACAGGTACTTGTAATCCTTTGAAATCTTTAGTTGCTTCATTGACCTGCGAAATTATTTGTCCCACGTTTAATCCTAGGGGCCCTATTTTCTGAGCTAAACTAGGTCCGGGTTTCATTTCTCCGCCATCAATTAATAATTTTATTTGCATTTTATTTATTCCTCGTTTTCTTCTTCAGATTCCCTTCTAATTACCCTAACATTATCTATTTTTACTGTAACTGGAAGAGGAACCACTGCCCCTAATAAACTAACAACAACTTCTCCTTTTTGTTTATCGATCCTTACCACCTTTGCCTTTTCTTTTTTAAAGGGTTCCGCTATCATTTCAACAATATCTCCTTCTTCAATAGATATTTTTTCAATAGATGGTTTAATCATGTTTTCTATTTCTGAATAAGTAATTGTTTTTCCAATTATTCCTTTAACATACGGGAGATTAAAAACTGCTTCTTCTGCAGAATCTCTGTCTTCTGCTTCTAAAAGAATATATCCTCTTAGCCTATTTGGCCGTGAAACTGAAAAAACATTAAGTTTCTTTTTTTCAGCTCTATCTGCAATCATGTCTACAGCCCTTTCTTCTTTATTTGTTGTTACTTTTATAATAAATATCATTTTGTTTAGCCCTGTCTAAGACTTAACCATCTTAGAAAGACATAATTAAATGAAATTTTGGGTTTATAAAAGTTTCTTATTCCAAATTTCTTTTCCTCTTTCATTAATAAATTCTTGTTCTAAATTATTTAGTTTTACTTTTCTTAAAGAATCATAATATAAATTATTATTTTTTGCTTTAGGATTTTTAATATAAAATAAATAAAATTTTAAAGGTAATCTTTCAGAATTTGGACAAATATTCATAAGAACTAAATCTTTGCCCATTACATTTTTTTAGTTTTTCCAAAATAAATACATTCAGTTTTAACATTCTTATAAGTTAAATAAAATCTATTTTTAAATGGATTATTGTAATCAAATAAATAACTCCATTACTAGAGCTATAATAAAACCAAGTAATCCCAAAATTAAAACGCCTATTGCAGATATTTTTGAGATTTGTTGGAATTCTTGTTTTGTTGGTTTTTTTAGAACGTACCAAACTCTTTTACATTTGTTGAAAAATAATTTTGTTTTTCCCATAACTTATTTAGAAAAAAAGGGTTTTTAAGGGTTATTGAAGATTATTCAAAAAAATCAATCCCGAGTTCTTCTTCTATTTCTTTATGTTTCAAAGATTGAATTGAATCTCCTCCTCCAACAATTTGTGAACTTTTAACACCTGTTACAATTAGTAAAACTCTAATTGACTTATCCATATCTTCTGCTATTTGGGCTCCTCCAATAATTTTTGCGTCAGGATTTAATTTATTTCCTACACTTTCAACAATCAATTTATATTCATCCAAACTCATATTTGGACCTCCAACTACATTTACTAGAGCTCCTGAGGCATTAGAAATATCTACATCCAAAAGAGGATTATTTATTGCTTTTTCGACTGATTCTATAGCTCTTTGCTCTATATCTGATTCCCCCATGCCAATAAGTGAAACACCTCCGTCCATCATTATTGCTTTAATATCTGCAAAATCTAAATTAACGAGTCCGTTCGTAGTTATTAATTCCGTTATTCCTTTAACGGCGTTTGTAAGTATTTCGTCTGAAATTTTAAAGGCAGTGTGTAAAGGTAGTTCTGGAGCAAGTTCTAATAATTTGTCATTAGGAATCACAATTAAAGTATCTACAACAGACTCTAATTTTTCTAAACCATACATTGCATTCTCAATTCTTTTTTGACCTTCTATTGTAAAAGGGATGGTTACAACTCCAATTGTAAGAGCTCCTTGTTTTTTTGTCATCTTTGCAATCTCAGGGGCTGCCCCCGTACCTGTTCCTCCTCCTAAACCGCAAGTAATAAAAACCATATCACTCCCTGAAAGCTTTTTCTTTATTTCAGTTGCTGATTCTTTAGCGGCTTCTTCCCCTATTTTAGGATTACTTCCTGCACCAAGCCCCTGGGTCAATTCTTTTCCAACAAGGATTTTCTGATCTGCATTTGCATATAAAAGGTCTTGTGCATCAGTGTTTATTGCGACTAGCTCTCCTCCCCTTATCCCTATCTCCTTCATCCTGTTTAAGGAATTATTTCCTCCTCCTCCTATCCCTATAACTCTTATATTAGCAGATTGTTGTTTTATCATTTCTGCTAGCTCTTTATCTATTTCATTTGTTTTTGAATTAAAATCCGAACTAGAATTATAATCTTCCTCTTTTTTGTAAATGTTTTCTTCCATATATAAATTAGATTAAGTTAATTTAAAAGAATATCTGTGCTAAAAAGTAATTATTTTTTCTCTTCTTTTCCTGTTTTTTTCTCTTTGTCGAGGGTTTTTATTTCCAAATCTTTTTTGAAAATTTCTTTGAACTTATCTTTAAACATTTCAACAAATTTTTTGAATTGATCTTCCACTTCGTAAATCACTTTATCTTCTTTTATTTCTTTTTTAAAATCTTGTTTAAATAGGAATTCATTAAATGCTTTCAACTTTTCTTGCATATCTTCCACTTTCCTTTTTACAATTATGGAATAATCTACATCTTTTCCCGCAAGAGGATGGTTAAAATCCACCAAAATTCTACCTCCTGAAACAGAAAGAATTTTTCCTCTTTTTCCATCAAAATTTAAAACTACTCCTTGTACAGGATTTATTTTGTGTTGAAGAAATACTTTTTTTGGGACCATTTGAATAGATTTGGGGTCTCTTTTTCCAAAAGCTTTTTCTGATTTCAAAAACAAGCTATGTTTTCCGATTTCTTTTCCAATCAGATAATTATCAACTCCTTCTAAAAACATTCCTTCTCCAAGGGCATAGATAAAGGGCTTTGACATCTTTTCTATTTCTTTAGGATTAATATGGGGTATTTTTTCTATTTCTTCTTTAATATTTGAATCAAATATTTCTTCTGTATCATGTATTTTTCCTATAAAAAAAATTTCTATAAAATCTCCTTTTTGTAATGTGTTTTGTGCCATATAGAAAATTTTAACTAAAACTTTATAAATCTATTTCTTTTGGGTAGGATATGGTATTAAAAATAATTAATGCTACGGAAGCAAGAACAGGTACAAATATCAATGTTGATGGGATGCCTTGTACAATAAGAAAGATAGATGTTTCTAAAACAGGTAAACATGGGCATTCAAAATGCAGGATTGAAGCAGTTGGAATCATATCTGGACAAAAAAAAGTTTTCGTAGTTCCGGGCCATGAAAGATTTGAAGTCCCAAACGTTGAAAAGAGAAAGGCGCAAGTACTTTCAAAAGAAGATGGAAAAGTTAATGCAATGGATATGGAAAGTTTTGAGACTATTGAAATCCCTTGTCCCGATAAGGAAGTATTTGAAGAATTAGGTGAAAACGAAAATTGCGAATACTGGGATGTAGAAGGAGAAAAATTCGTAAAAAGAAAACTTTAGAAATAGAAAAGTTTTAAAAACAAATTTATTCTAATTTAATCATGGCAAAAATTCCCGAACTCAAATTAAAAAATTTGGTTAGCTGTAATTTTAACCTAAACAACTGAAAATGGCAAAAATTCCCGAAGCAGAAAGAAGAATGTACAAGAATATCTTTGTTTGCAAAAAATGTCAAATAAAAAAAAGGGTAGATCCTCAAAAAGTCTTAAAAGGAAAAGTAAGATGCAGGAAGTGTGGAGGGTCTTCTTTTAGGACATTGAAGAAAAAATAATATTAGAAATAATATTTAAGAGGAAAAAAGAGAATGGATTTTATTGTTTACGATATTAGTTTATTAGTTCTATTTTTGATATTCATCTCACTTTTTTTATACAAAAAGAGATCAAATTTAAAGAAAGAAGGAATATTGTTTATTTATAGAACTTCTTGGGGAATGAAATTAATTGATAGGATCGGAAAAAAATACAAAAAAACCCTAAAAATTTTAAGTTATTTTTCTATTAGCATAGGGTATGTTTTAATGGCAAGTATTTTGTGGCTATTTTTAAAAATGATTTATATTTACATTACTAGGCCAGATATTGTACAGGCCGTGAAAGTTCCTCCAATAATGCCTCTTGTTCCTTACTTGCCACAAGCATTTAAATTAAATTTCTTGCCTCCTTTTTATTTTACATATTGGATTGTAATACTTGCTATAATCGCCATTAGCCATGAATTTGCTCACGGGATATTTATGAGAAGATATGGTGTGAAAATTAAGTCAACAGGTTTTGGATTTTTTCCTTTTTTCTTGCCGATATTTTTAGCTGCATTTGTAGAACAAGATGAAAAAAGTATGGAAATCGCAAAAAGATTTAAACAAAAAGCGATCTTGGCTGCGGGAACATTTGCAAATATCTTAACTGCAATTCTATTTTTTGGGATACTTGTATTGTTTTTCATGAGTTCATTTAATGCGTCAGGTGTTGCTTTTGATAATTATGCCTATGACCTTGTTGCTATTCCTTCGATTAGTATGGCAGGAAATATCTCAATAGAAAACCCTAGTTATAACAAAATCTACAACCTATCAAACGGAAAAGATGGATTAACAAAAATAAAAACTGAAAACAAAAGCTATTATGTTACAAAGAAATTTCTAAGTAACCAAAAAAGTCCCGAAGGATATATTTTCGCATATTTTAATTCGCCGGCTATAAATTTAGAAATAAAGGGAGTTATTCAAGAAATTGAAGGTGAAAAAATAAAAAGTCTTGAAAAATTGAGCGAGGTTTTATCCTCTTATAGTCCGGGAAACAAAATAGAAATTAAAACTACGGAAAAAACATACAATGTAATTTTGGAAGAGCATCCAGATTATTCGGAAAAAGCTTGGCTAGGGATAATGTTTGAGAAAACACCTGAAAGAAAAGGTTTGGGCAAAGTTATTGTTTGGTTAAGCTCTTTTAGAAAACCGAATGTATATTATTCGCCTAAGTTTCAGGCGGCTGAATTTATTTATAATTTATTATGGTGGCTTGTACTAATAAGTTTTAGTGTGGCTTTAGTTAATATGTTGCCTGCGGGAATATTTGATGGCGGAAGGTTTTTTTATTTGACAATACTGGGAATTACAAAAAGCAAGAAAAAAGCCAAAAATTTGTTTAAATTTTTTACGTATTTCTTATTAGGTCTTTTATTTGTTATAATGTTGTTTTGGTTAATAGGCATTGCAGGATAGTTTTTTAAGAACAATTACCTATAATTATTTATGGCGAGATCAAGAAAACGTGTTAGAAAAGAAACTTATGAGCCAGTGGGAAAACATTCTGCTGTACAGCTTTGCAATTGGTTAAAAAAATCATTGAAAGATGAGGGTGTTTGTTTTAAAGAAAAATTTTATGGAATCAAAAGTCATAAATGTTGCCAAATGACTTGCTCTATTTTTTGTAATAATCGATGTATTCATTGTTGGAGAGATATCACAAAATCTCAAGATAAAATGGTTAGAGATTTGGACAACCCTTTAGAAATCTTGAAAGGAGTTATTAAAGCACAAAGAAAATTATTAACTGGTTTTAAAATTGATCCTAACTCAAAAAGAAAACAATTATCTAAAGCCAATCAAAAGAAATTAAAAGAAGCTCAAAACCCTGACCAATTTGCAATTAGTTTAACTGGAGAGCCAACCCTTTATCCTAAAATTGGAGAATTAGTTGATGAGATAAGAAAAAGAAAAGCTACTTCTTTTTTAGTTACAAATGGATTGCAACCTGAAGTCGTTAAGAATCTTATCGAGGATGAAAATTTGCCAACTCGGCTTTATGTTTCTGTGAATTCTTCGAATGAAAAAGATCATGTTAAATTCCATAGAAGTTTAAAAAAAAATGCTTGGAAAAAATTGAATGAAACCTTAAGCCTATTTTCAAAACTAAAAGATAGAAGTGTTTTTAGAATAAATCTGATTAAAGGAATAAATATGTCTGAAAAAAATGCAAAAGAATTTGCTCAGATGGTCAAGAAATACGGGCCTTTTATCGTTGAATTAAAGGGTTATATGTCCGTAGGTTTTGCTCGTGAAAGGTTGGGTTATGAGAGAATGCCTACAGATAAAGAAATGAAAGAATTTATTGAAAAAATGTTAAAATATTTGAAAGAAACAGAATATAAATTTTTAGATGAACACGAAAGAAGTAGGGCTTATGTTCTTGGCAAAAAGAAAAGTGATTTGAAAATTAAAGAGAGTGAATATTAATCACCATTATAAGGGATTATCCCTTCTTCTGAAAAAGGAAGATACAATCTACTTGCTAAATCAGAAAAATTCTTTTTTGAAGTCTCATCTCCTATAAATCTTATTCCTACTTCTCCTCCTGAATAATTCTTGCTTGGAGGAAAATAATTAAACAGGCTCTCTTTCTCATAGACATCTACAATCACTCCATTAACAAAATACCTAGAATCTCCCATCTTTTTACTGGAAAAAATTTCCTTAATCTCTTGCTGTGTTGCTCCCAGATTAAAAGGAGCTATTCCATATCCTTTACCTTGTTTCTTCTCATCCTCTTCTCCTATATAATACTGCACTTGATATAGTCTTTCTTTTTTACTGGCTTTCTCCTTGTTTTCTTCCTCATTAGTATCATTGTCATTTCCTTTCCCTCTTTTTAAAAACATCTTGTTTAAAAGACTCATTTTACAAATCAATAACGCCTTCTTTTGTTAAAGCGGCGAATCTAATTCCTACGGGCAGATTAATCAAGGCTGAAATTAAAGCCATGTGTTCCTTTCCGTCTCCTGAAGCAATGCTTAATGCTACCTCTGTTCCATCAATTTTGCCTTTAAGTTTTTTAGAGATTGATTCTTTCAAATCTTTTAACCTTTTATTCAAATCAACTTTAATAAATTCAAAATCTTTTTCATGTTTAAAGTCCTTTGCAAAATCTCCTCCGAGAAGAATTATTTTATCCCAGTCTCCGTGTTTCATTAAACCTGAAACTTGCCCCCATGTTCCTTTTCCTGAAGACAATAAAGTTATAAGTTCCATGTGTAAAATAAAAAAGATTTATTTATAAGAATATCTATAATAAAGGATAGTTATTTCGAATAAAATTTAACCGAACAATTTATAAATGGAAAAATGTTGGAAGAAATACCGTTTGAACCATATCGTTATGAGATAGAATCTAGGCTTGTAACGCATAATTTGGGAGGGATATAATCTTGTAAGACTATAATAACAGCAAAACAAGATTAGGAGTAATAAGAATGAGTGAATTAAAAAACGAATTAAAAGAATCATTAAAGGAATTAAGAAAAGGGAAAGAAAGAAAATTTGATCAAACAGTTGACTTAATTATAAATCTGCAAAAATTTGATTTGAGAAAAAACCAAGTAAATACTTTTATTCCTGTACCGAACAAAATCAAAGACAAAAAAATCGCAGGATTTATGGAAGTAAAAAACAAGGCAGTGGATACAATAGTTCCAGATGAATTTAAGAAATATCAAACTGATAAAAAAGAACTAAAAAAAATAGAAAAAAAATATGATTTCTTTGTTGCTCAAGCAAGTGTAATGCCAAAAGTTGCTACAACATTTGGTAGAGTTTTGGGACCTACAGGTAAAATGCCTTCTCCTCAACTAGGTATAATGGCCAACGTAGATGATAAAACAATTGAAGAATTAAAAAAGAAGATAAATTCTAGTGTAAAAATTAAAACTAAAGAATCAAGCATAAAATTATCTATTGGAAAGGAAAGTATGGACGATGAAAAAATTATTGAGAATGTTTTAGCAATTTACAATGGAGTTATAAAAAAACTTCCAAGAGAAAAAGAAAACATCAAAAATATAGAAATTAAATTTACTATGAGCAAGCCTCAAAAAATAAAAATAAAATGAAAGCAAAAACTAGAGATAAACCAATCCCTCAAGCAAAAATAGATACAGTAAATGAGCTTAAAGACTTGTCAAAAAATAAAAAAACCGTTTTAGTTGCTTCTATAAAAAATATCCCTGGATCCCAATTTCAAGAAATCGTAAAAAAACTTAGAGGAAAATCAATTGTTAAAGTTCCTAAAAAAAATTTATTGTTTAATGCATTAAATTCTTTAAAAAAGACAAATGAAAATGTAGAAAAATTAAAGGGTCAGATTGATGAAAGTTTTGCGATGCTTTTTTCTGATATGGACGCTTTTGAACTGGCAACAGAATTAATTGAAAGTCAGACACTAACAAAAGCCAAAGTAGGTCAAGAAACGCCTGAGGATGTCGAGGTTCCTGCAGGGCCTACTGAACTAACTCCTGGTCCTGCCATAAGTGATTTGGGTGCGATGGGAATTAAAATTCAAATTGAAGGAGGGAAAATTAATATTCAAGAATCAAAAATAATTGCAAAAGCAGGTGAAGAAATTTCTCAAGGTGCTGCGGACCTTATGTCTAAATTAGACATAAAACCTTTCAAAGTAGGTTTTATTCCTTTATGTGCTTTAGATAATGAAAATAAAATATTTTACTCTGAAATAAAAATAGATAAAGAAGGAACATTAGAAGCATTAAAGAATGCTTATGGAAAAGCTTTACCTTTTGCAACAGATATTGGGTATATTTGTCAAGAAACTTTAAAGATAATGATACAAAAAGCTGGAGCTTATGAAAAAAAATTAATTAGGGTTATTACAGGGGAGCCGGAACCTGAACAGGTTGTTGAAGAAAAGCCAAAAGAAGAAGCTCCTAAAGAGGAGCCAAAAGAAGAAAAGAAAGAAGCGACTGCTGAAGGGTTAGGGGCCTTATTTGGATAAATGATTTCAAAAAACAAAAACATCAAACTCTCAAAAATAAATTTGAGGGAGGAAAAATAAATGGAATACGTATACGCTGCATTACTATTGCACAAACTTGGAAAAGAAGTTAATGAAGAAAACGTGAAGAAAGTTGTTGTAGCTACTGGTGCAGAGGCTGATGAAGGAAAAATAAAGTCTCTTATTGCTAGTTTAAAAGATGTAGATATCGAAAAAGAACTAGAAAACGCTAGTGTAATGGCTCCTGCAAGTGGAAGTTCAGAAGGTGGAAAACCTGAAGAAAAAGAAAAGGAAGCGGAAGAGAAGCCAAAAGAAGAAAAGAAAGAAGCTGCAGCAGAAGGTCTTGGTGCATTATTTGGTTAATTGTTTTTTTATTAATGTGTCAAGTCCTTTCACGTCTTAGTTGTAGCTTTGTGATAATTCTATAATTCGATTAAACGAATAATTAGATCATAAAACTTTATAACCTTTAGAAAATTTTTTCCGTTATGAAATGGAATCTTTATGAAAATGGCAAATTTCTTGAGCCTTTAATGTTTTCGAACGGAAAAACACAAGAAGATATTGTAAAAGAAGTTTTAAATTCCATCGAAAAGGGACACAAAATAATTTTTATTCGTGGGATGTGTGGTACTGGAAAATCGGCCATTGCATTAAATATTGCAAAAGAGGTTGGGAAGGCATCAATAGTTGTTCCAATAAAAAATCTTCAAGAACAATATAAAAGAGATTATGAAAATAAAAAACATATATTAAAAGACAACAAAGAAAAATTAAAAATTTCTGTAATTACTGGAAGAAATAACCATAAGTGCAAATTTTTAGAGGATAATAAGAATTCAATTCCAAAAATAAAAAAGGAGATCAATTCTAACCTACATGATATTTTTGAAGAAAAAAGAGAAAAAGTAGAAAAAGAAAGTGAAAAAGACATATCTGCAGACAATCCCGAAATACCTTGTAAAATAGAAATAAAAGAAAAAAACATTCAAAAAATAAAGCAATACTTAAAAAAAAATAAAAAGGTTAAGTTAAATGATTTTGATAAGATAAGCGATATAAAAAGAATTCCTGTTGCATCTATTTGTCCGTATTGGAGTCCTGTTTTGTCTGAAGATTTTAACTCTAAATACCTCGATAATGTAAAAAAAAGAAAATATCTTGGACTTTCCGGAAAAGAATTTACTTTTTATAAACGAACGCCAGGATGTAAATTTTATGAGCAATTCAATTCATATCTTGACTCTGATGTGATCATATTTAATTCTTTAAAATATGAATTAGAATTTTTAATGGATCGTAAACCTTCAACAGAAGTAGAAATAGTGGATGAATGTGATAAATTTTTGGATGGTCTTTCAAATCAGAGGACAATAAATATTAATAGGCTTCAAAGTTCTATCTCGAATATACCTCATTCAAAAGAAGAATATTTTGAAACGGCTAAAGAAATCACTGAAATATTAAATCAAATTAAAAAAAATTTTGGAAAAAATATTAGAAAAGAAGAAATAATCCCTTTGAAAAGAACGGGCATTTATGATCTGATAAGAATTCTAATCAAAAAAAGAGATTTTTTAGAGGATGTAGATGAAGAAAATTACCTTTTTGATCTTGAGAAAACATCTTTAATGTTCAAGGATTTTATAGATGAAACCTATGTCATTTTTGATAAAAAAGATGAAAATATTTTTGCTAATTTGGTTACAACAAATCTTTCTAAAAAATTTAAAATATTTTCAGAAAAAAATAAAAATTTAATCCTAATGTCTGGAACAATACATTCTGAAAAAGTCTTAAAAGAAGTTTTCGGGATAAAAAATTTTGAGGTTATAGAAGCGGAGAGCCAAGAACAAGGACAAATAAAAATAAAAAAAACAGGTTTAGAAAAAGATTGCAGATATTCTAAGTTTAGTGAAGGAGAAATAAAAAGAGAGGAATATTTAAGGGCTTTGGACAAGAGCGTGGAAATTTCAAAAAAACCTTCAATAGTTCATGTAAACAGTTTTAAAGATCTTCCAGATAAGCACGAATTGAAAAAATTAAAATTAAAAAATCTTGTAGATAGGGAATCTCTTCTTGAAAATCAAAAACAGGATAAAAAGGGGAAACTAGTTCAAGAATTTAAAGAGGGTAAAGAAAAGGTGTTGTTCTCCACTAAAATTTCTAGGGGAGTGGATTTTCCAAAAGAAGAATGTAATAGCATAATATTTACCAAATATCCAAATCCAAATGTAAAGGGGGCTTTTTGGAAAATACTTTCAAAAACACATCCTCTTCATTATTGGCCTTTCTATAGAGATAAAGCTAAAAGAGAATTACTTCAAAAAGTATATCGGGGTTTGAGATCTAAAGAAGATAAGATAGAATTACTTAGCCCCGACATTAGAGTTATTGAAGCTTTTGAAAAGCAGATAAATAAAGATTAAAAGGTAAAATACACTCAAAATAATAAGTAAAAATGAGAAAAAAGAACTTTGCTGAATTATTTTTCCACCAAAATAAGTTTGAATAAAAACTAAGGGGATCAAACCTGCACCTGTAGCAATTAAGAAATTTCTCATTTTCATGTTTGTTAGCCCCGCTATATAACTAAACAAATCCGAACTTGTAAGAGGATTCAATCTTAAAAAAAAGATTGCTAAATTTCCGTATTTTTTAGAAAAC